>CBFGQV010000044.1:0-12686 GCA_965651045.1 uncultured bacterium | reverse complement strand
TCACTCTTGATGTATGAAGACCATCACAATCAATGTAAGCGAACCGGTGTACGAGGAATTCCGTCGGGCGTCGAACGCTCAGGGCCGGCCGGCGTCGGAACTGATCCGCGAGGCGATGGAGAACTATCGACGCCAACACCTGCGCCCGAGAGGCGACCTGCGGGGGTTTCGCCCCCGCTCTCTGGGCCGGACCCTGAGGCCGCTGGGCCGCGGAGACGACCTCCTCGAAGACATGATCGGAAGCGACCGTTGATCGGCATCGACACGAGCTTTCTGATCGCTCTTTCGGTGCGGGAGCATCCGTCGCACGGCGAGGCCCTCGACCTCTTCGAACGGACGATGAGGGGGCGCCCTGCATCGATGGCTCTGGCTCCGCAGGTCCTCGCGGAGTACTGCCACGTGATCACCGACCCACGCCGCTTCGAGCGTCCGCTCGACATGTCGGAAGCGCTCGAGCTGTGCGAGGAGTGGTGGAACGCCGAAGAATGCAGGACCGTCACGGTCGAAGCGGACGCGGGAGCGCTGTTCCTCACCTGGATGGTCGAGTTCAAACTCGGCCGAACGCGCCTACTCGACACACTCCTGGCGGCTACGTACTACAGCGCCGGCGTGGTCCGGCTGGTCTCCACCGACTGGCGGGACTTCGAGACCTACGGGGTCTTCGAGTTGGAGCGCCTCTGACGAGAGCTCACCCTCCGCCCGCGTCCGCCCGCGTGGCCGTGAGCACGATGCGGTCGTCCTGCTGAGCCCGGCCGACCAGGCGCACGGCCCTGCCGTCGTCGTCGAACTCGAACTCCCAGAACCCGCCGCTCGGCCCGTCCGCCTCGGCCGACGCGAGGTCCCCCATGAGCAGGGCGCCCGTGTCGAAGATGCCCTCGGCCCGGGGCAGCAGAATGCCCTGGACCGAAGCCATGTCGGTCACCCACCACTCGGCGAGCACCGGGTCCCGGTAGATCAGCCGGCCCTCGGCGTCGTGCTCGATGGTGAAGGCGTAGGGCGCCTCGATGAGCGCGACCATGCGACGCACCGCACCGGCCATTTCGGGCGTCATGCTCGCGGTCATCTCTTCGATCACCCCGGGCGGTGGCGCGTTCCCCGACTGGTCCATGATCCATTCGCCCACGTAGCGCGCGGCCTCTTCCGCATCGACCGTCATCACGTAGCCCGGGTCGACGCCGATCGGCACCGTCACGAGATCGTGTCCCCAGGACAATTGGAGCAGCGCGCCGTCGGCCCGAATGCGCTGCAGGTCGAGGGTCAGCGTCTCCACGTACGCGTCTCCGCGCTGCCGTTCGACCGGAAAGCTCAGAAAGCCGCTCTCGACCGTCGGGTGCTCCGTATGGAAGCGTGCCGTGTCGCGGTGGAGCACGAACTGCCAGGGCTCGTTCTCGAGAACCTGGATCCACACGCCGTAGAGCCCGGGCGATACGTCGTGCCCGTTCACGGTCACGCTGTCGCTGAACCGGATCGTCGTGTTGTTGTTGGCACCCGGCGTCCACACCTCGCCCCAGGGCACGACCTTCCCGAAGAGCGGGTCGCGCCCCCGGGTCGAGGGCCGGCTGTAGTCGATCTCGATCTCGACGCCGGTGATGGTCTGCGTGACGGTGGAGCGCTCGCTCGCCGTCACCTGTCCCTCCGTCGCCGCTGGCCGCAGCATAAATGCCATCGCGCCTGCCGCGAGAATGCCGATCGTCGCCTTCGTCGTGCGCATCGTGCCTCGTCTTCTGATGGGAATGCTCCGGGCGGCGACGAAGGTAGGAAGGGGCACTTTTGCCCGCCAGCGGCACCCCCTCCGCACCCACGCCCGGGACGTTTCCCGTGTTGGTCATGTGAAACGTCCCGCCAGCGGCGTGGGGCGGCCGCGACTGGGACGTTCTCCATGCTGAACCTGTGAAACGTCCCGGCCACCGACCTTGACGTCGCCCCACCGAAGCGCGTGCTGGTTGACCACGTACGAGACCACGCCGTAGATCCCCACGACGCCGAGCAGCAGGGCCACCGCCCCGGCCACCGATGGCGCTGGGCGCCGAGGCGGGAGCCGTGCGGCGCATGGTGGTGCGGCAGGGGCTTCGCGCTCGCCGCGGCCGGCGTCGCGATCGGCCTGGTCGGCTCGTTCGCGCTCAGCTCGTTCCTCGCCGCCCTGCTCTTCGGCATCGCGGCGACCGATCCGGTGACGTACGCGGCGGTGACGGTGACGCTCGTGGGCGTGACCTGGCTCGCGTGCTGGGTGCCGGCGGCGCGGGCGGCACGGGCGGCACGGATTCGGCCGTCGCAGGCGCTGGAGGCGGGTAGGCGCGAGGGGCCGCGGCGCCCGCGGGCTCTCCTTCCGGGGACGGCTCGCCAACACCGGGGAAGGTTCGTTCGGGGCTCGCCTTCGCTACGCGACGCCCCTGGGATCATCGTTTCGCTGCGCGTCCGCGGGGCGCCGCGCAGAGCCCCCGGGCGGAGAGCCCCCGGGGCACCGCGGCCCCTGCGGGCGGCAGGGGCGGTTCGTCGGCCTTACGCCCTAGCAGGTCGCTGAAGAAAGGGCGGGCCCCGCGCGCAGGGGTCTCGCGTGTGTTCAGCCTAGGCGACGACGAGTCGTAGCAGCGCGTGAAGGGTGTTGAAGGTGTGGGATGCTTCGCGCGCAGGGGTCTTGTGGATGCCAGGGTAGGAAGAGTGGCGAAAGCGATGCTGAAGCATCGGTGAGCCGCTCTGACGACGCCTGGCGCCACAATCCCCCTGCGCCAGTTCGGGTTGGGGCGGAACGGCCCCGTCTTCGTCGTTACCACGTCTCGACGTAGCGACGGCTATGCCTTCGACGCGCCGCCTACTGCTCGGGGCCGTGGCGCCCTCAACGCGGGGCACTCCCTTTCTTCAGCGACCTGCTGGTGCCCGACGCCACCACGTACCGGAGGTCGTGCCGAAGGCGACCGTCACGCTCGAAGCTCCGCCAGGCGTCGAGCACGTCTCGTTCGAGGGCCTCCCGCGCGTCGGCGCCCGCCTTCGAAACCTGGCCCGCCAGCGGCGTGCTGAACACGTACTGCCAGAGGAACTCCTGCGCCGGGGGTAGCGCCAGGTTCCAGTCGGTCGCCTCGACCTGTACGTCGTCGAACTCGGCGTCCCGGAAGAGCCGCTCGATCTCGTCGTTCTCATGGAGCGAGAAGACCTTCCGAACGAACCCCGCGGCGGGCGGGCCGACGTGCCGCTCCAGGGCGTCGGCCAGCGGCTCGAACACGCCGCCGACCGGGCCCGGCAGCCCGAGCCAGAGCCGACCCTCGTCGGCCAGGACCCGCCGCATCTCGAGCATCGCGGCGCCCCGGTCCTCCATGAACTGAAGGCCCATCTGACACGCGACGACGTCGAACGAAGCGTCCGGTACGGGCATCTGCTCCGCCGGAGCTTCATGCCACGCGATGCGGGCGGACGGAGAGGCGGCCGACCGGGCGACGTCCAGCATCGCGCCGTTCGGGTCGAGGCCCGCCACCGACGCCGGCGGGTCGTCGCCCGACGCCGCCAATCGCGCCACGATGCCGGTGCCGCACGCCACATCCAGCACGCGGTCGGTAGGCCGGAGTTCCATACGGTGGACGAGGTCCTTCGCGAGCGGCCCGCCGATGGCCGGTACGAAGTATCGCTCGTAGTTGACCGCCGGATTGGCCCCGTAGGAGCCGTCGAATGTCGCGCCGATCATCGTACCCTACCCGCTCGAGTGCGCGTCGCGTCGTCTCTCTTCCTTCGCAAGGTTCCGCGGCTCACCCGGTCACGCAAGCGACGCGGGGGCCGACCCGAAGACCGACGTGGCTTCACCAGGCCCAGGTGCGCAGTCCGACCAGGCCCCAGGTGGCGAGGAACCAGAGCATCGTCGTGCACGCCAAGGCGACGGTGAACGACCAGAAACGGGCCCCTCGGCCGGGCCCGCGCTCGCGAACGAGCGCCACCACCGTGACCCCGAGGGCCGCGATCGAAAGCGCCGCGAACAGCCAGGTGCCGACCCAGAAGCCCACGGCGGCGGGCCCCGGGCGTCCGAGCGCCAGCAGGCCATCCGGCCCGGACACCCCGACGAACAGAACACCCACAGCGGCCACCAGCGCGAGTGCGGCGAGCGGCGGCAGGCGCCGCGCCCACGCCGACCCGCGAGCGGGCCGTCCTCGCACGCGGCGAACCAAGCTTCGCACCGGCGCGGCGACCAGGCCGACCAGGAGCAGCGGCAGGCTCAGGACGAGCCCCACCAGCGGCGCCCACGCGGCCGCGGCCGACGAGCGGGCCAGGTTGTTCGATCGAATGTTCGAGGGGTCCCAGGTCACGAGCGCCTCCACACGGCCGTCGTCGTCCCTGAGGAACACCGCGTCCGCCACCGGCGCGTCTCGCGTGCGGAAGCGGTCGCCGCCCAGCGCCGTGAGGGTATCGGCCGGGCCCCCGAGCAGGTGGGCCACGACCAGGCGTCCGCCGACGACGTCCACCCGCGTGGCGCCGAACAGGCGCTCGATGCCGGCCCAGAGCGACGACGGAGCGGCGGTGGGTCGGTAGACGCCGACGTAGTCCGTGGGATCCGCGCCCGGACCGGCACCCGCCTCGCCGCCCGCGGCGCGGGCCCCCTCCGGCGGCACCAGGAACCCGCGGAGCGCCGCCTCGATGCGCCGCCGCGTGGGCCCGTCGGCGCCGTTCATCAGCACCACGTACCCGACGCCCGCCTCGGGCCGGTAGGCGTAGCGCGCCCAGGCCGAGGGAGTGCCGCCCGCGTGCCCGAGCCACCGGACGCCGCCGTCCAGCTCGCCGTAGACCCCAAGACCGTAGCCGACGTCGAGCCCCGCGCGGGCGGCGCGGCTGGTGGTCGACGTCTCCATGCGCTCGACCGACGCGGGCGACAGCAGCGGCTCGCCGCGCCGCAGAAACAGGGTGACCACCCGCGCCAGGTCGTCGGCCGAGGTGATCAGCCCGCCGGCGGGCCGGACGATCACCGGATAGGGCTCGGCGGGCTCTTCGGTGTCGGGACCCAGGAAGTGGTGGGTGAGGCGCGAGCGGTCCACGTGCTCGAGCCCGACGCCCGACGCGGTCATGCCCAGCGGTCGCAGCACTTCGTTCTCGACGATATCGTCGAAGGGCTGGCCGTGAGACTCCTCCAGAACCCGGGCGGCCACGGCATACCCGCCGTTGTTGTAGGCCATCCAGTGCCCGGGGGGCCATCGGCTCTCGCGCGGCGCGGGGTTCACGGCCAACGCCCCGGCCAGCCCGCCGTCGTCCGGGCCGAACCCGTACTCGCGGAAGCGCAGCTCGTCGAAGCCGCTCGTGTGCTCCAGCAGATGTGCCAGAGTGACCGGCTCGGACGCCTGCCAGGCGTTGCGGAACTGGACGTCCCGCGCGGCGTCGCCGAGCGGCGTGTCGAGCGAGAGTTCGCCCCGCTCCACCAGGCGCATGACGGCGAGCGCCACGAGCGTCTTGGACACCGAGTTCGCCCGAAAGAGCGTACCCGCCTCGACCGGCGCGCCGCTCGCTGGACCCGTGGTGCCGAATCCCCCCGACCAGATCGTGCCCGAATCCGACACGAGCGCCACGGCGACGCCTTGCACGGGGCTCTCGGCCACGATGCGCGCGAGCTCGTCGTGAAGCACCCCGAGCCCGATCGTGTCCGCCTCGGTCGCGGCAGAGGGAGCCTGGCGGGCGGCGGCGCCGCTGGGCGCGAAGGTCGCGGCGGCGAGCAACGTCAGGGCGAGCGCCCGGGGTCCGGTTCGGCATACGGGGATCAGCATGCCGCCCCTACGCGGGAGGGGCGCGGGGGTTTCGCTTGCGTGCGTGCCTGGGTTGACGTTCATGCACGATCCATGCATGGTACATGCATGGCCACCAAGACCATCTCTCTGCGGCTGGACGCCTACGAGCGCCTGCGCCGAGCGCGTCAGCACCCGGACGAGTCCTTCACCGAAGTGGTGCTCCGGGCTCAGTGGCCCGACCGCGGGATCACCGCGCGTGAACTCCACGCCGTCTATCGCACCGAGGGCCCCTTCCTCGGGGACGAGGCGGTCGAACGCATCGCCGAAGCGAAGGCACTCGACCGGCCGCCCGGAGACAAATGGAAGGAGCGCTGATCCTCGAGACGACCTTCCTGATCGATCTCGAACGGGAGGCGCGTCGCGCGGAGGAAGGCCCAGCCCACGCCTTTCTCTCCACCGTTCCCGACCACCGCCTTTGCGTGGCCGCGATCACGGCCGGGGAGTTGGCGTGTGGCCCACGACAAGGCGAACAACCCGCGTGGAAGGCGTTGGTCGAACGATTCGATCTGTTGGAGATCGATCGTGACGTGGCCTGGCGCTACGGTCGCATCTACCGCTTCCTGCGCGACAACGGCATGCTGATCGGCTCCAACGATCTGTGGATCGCGGCCACGGCGCTCGTGCACGGGCTTCCGCTGGTCACGCGGAACGCTGCCGACTTTCGACGAGTGCCGGACCTCGACGTCCGGGGCTACTGAGCACCACCTCGAGCACCCGCTCGCCGCTTCACTCCGACCGGAGAACGGCGACCGGGCTCACCCGCGCGGCGGTCGAGGCCGGCCCCCCGGCCGCGACGAGCAGGAGCGCCAGGAAGAGCGCGGCGGCCCCGGCGACGCCGAGCACCTCGGGCGCGTGGGTCAGCACGAGCCTCTGAACGACGAACCACCCCGCGAGCCCCAGCACGGCCCCGACGGCAACCGCCGCCGCGACGCCACCGAAGGCGGTCCGCACGAGCCCCTTGGCGCTCGCGCCGAGCGCCGACCGCACGCCCAGCTCCCGGCGGCGGCTCACGACCTGGAGCGCGGTCACGCCGTAGAGCCCGAGCAGGCAGAGCAGCACGGCGAACGCCGCACCCAGGCCGGTGCCCCAGGCCGTCAGCCGGCTCGCGGCCGTCTGCTCGCGCACCCAGGCGGCGGTCACCTCCACCCGGGGGGCCTCCGGTCCGCCGACCGCCGCAACGGCCGCACCGAGGCCGCGCACGGCCGCCGGCTCGCCCAGGCCGGTCGCCCGGGCCCAGACCGTCGTCGCGCCCGACCCGGGAAGCTCCGTCACCACCCACACCGCGGGCGGCGGCACCTCCTGGAAGAGCGGGCGGTCCCGGACGTCGCCGACCACCCCCACGACGGTGAGCCAGGGCGTGCCCGCGGTGCCGTCCGCCCCCAGCACGCGCAGGCGGCGTCCGAGCGCGGCGTGGAGCGGTCGCCCGGACCCGTCGCCCGCCCCGAACAGCTGCCGCGCCGCCGTCTCACCCACCAGCGCCACGGGTGCGCCGGCCGCCGCCTCGGCCGGGCTCAGCGCGCGGCCGGCGAGCACGGGAACGCCGAAGAGCCCCAGGGCATCGCCCGTCGTGCCCACCAGGCGGAAGCTCCGCGTGGGAGGCGCGGCGGCGAGACCGTGGCCGTCTCGGTCGACCTCGACCCGAGCCGGGTCGGTCACGGGCAGCACGGCGGTGGCGGCGACGTCCGAGAGCGCGGGCTCTTCGCCCGCCCGGTCGAGCACCCGGCGCACGTCGAGGTCGTCGTCGGGGCCCGCCGCGAGCTGCACATGGACGAGGCCCGTAGGGTCGAAGCCGATCTGCGAGGTGCCGGCGACGACGACCCGAGCGGCGAACGACCCCGCGACCAGCACGACCGGCACCGCCACCGCCACCTGGAGCGCGAGCGCGAGCCGCATGGCCCGCGCGACCCTAGGCCCCTGGCCCACCACCGACTGGCTTCCGGCCCGAATCGCCTCGGCGGCGCCGACCCGTCCGCTCACGAGCGCCGGCCAGCACCCGCCCACCAGCACCACCACCGCCATGAGCGCCCCGGCCAGCGCGAGAAGGGGCAGGCCGATGCGCGGCGCGTCCGGCCCCGGAATGAACGCCAGGACGGTGCGGAACGTGCCCCACGCGGTGGCGACCCCTACGGCACCCGCGATCACCGCGAGAACGAGGCTCTCGAAGAGCAGCGGACGCAGAAGTGGCCACCGCCCGGCGCCGAGAAGCCGGCGAACCGCCAGGTCGCGTCGCCGGGCCAGTCCCCTGGCGAGCAGCACCGTCGCGAGGTTCACGGTGGCCGCGAGGAGCAGCGTGGCCGCGAGCAGGAAGGGGGGCGCGCTCTGCCGTGCCGCCCCCCCGTCGCCGAGCACCTCCTTCTCGCCGCCGACCCGGACGCCCACCACACGCCCCTCGGTGTCCGCCACGCGGGCCACGAGAAGCTCGATCTCGGCGGTCGCCCGCTCACGATCCGCGGCCGAGCGCAGCCGCACGAACGCGCGCACGCGGCTCCGGTCCGGCTCGGCACTCGAACCACCGAGCGGCAGGTGAATCGGAAACTCGCCCGGGTCCCACTCCGGGGGCAGGACGCCGACCACCGTCCGCGTGGTCCCACCGACCTGGACCTGCCGGCCGATGGCGCTACCGGGGGATCCCCACGAAGCCAGGGCCCGCTCGTAGGCCACGATCGCCACCGGCTCGGCCCCCGCAAGCGTGTCTTCGGGCTGGAAGAACCGGCCTGCCGAGGGCGTGACCCCCAGGAGCGAGAGGAAGCCCGGCGTCGTCGAGCGGATCCACGTGCCGGCGACCAGCCGACCGTCCCATCCGCCCACGCCCTCCCACTCCCTGCCCTCGGCGAGCACGCCCAGCAACGAACGAGGTGGAGGCTGGACCTGTGTGTCGGTCCCGTCGCGCTCGACCAATGCCAGCCAGAGCACGCGGTCGCGCTCGGGCACGTCGCGTTCCTGCAGGAAGAGGCCGTGCAGGACGCCGAAGAGGGTCAGGTTCAACCCCAGGCCGACGCCGACGGAGAGCACCGCGACGACCGTGGAGCGCCAATGCGCGCCGAGGGCCCGGAGGGCGCGACGAAGGTCCTGGAGCATGAGAAACATCCTAGCCCGATGGGTCGCCCGACGCTCGGAAGGCGCCCGTGTCCACGCCGCGCGCGAAGAGAACGACCCAGGCGAAGAGCACCAGAAGGAAGATGCGTTGCCCCAGCCCCGCGAGGCCCTGCGGCACGAAGTACGTCGCGAAGACCACGAAGGCGACGGGTGCGGCCCACGCGAGAACCCGGAGCGCTCGATACCCTCCTCGCAGACGCCCGGCCAACCGAAGCCGTCGCGATGCGAGCCCCGCGCCGAGCATCAACGAGATGAAGAACACGAAGCTGCCGATCGCGTGCCGGACCTGCTCACCCGACGGCGGCGGCTCGACCCAGAGGGGGGGTGGATCGGCGTTGCGAACCTGCAGGTCGGAGTCGAAGGTGCCCGCCACGACGAGCCCGGCGGCCGAAAGCACGAGCAGGGCGACGGCCGCGCGCGAACGCGCCGCCGGGTCCAACCCCCTCGCCATCGCGATCGCGAGCGACAGCACCCCGGCCGCCCACACGAAGAACGCGGCCTTCATCAGCCACCCCATCGGACCGACCGCGTACTCGCTCCCGAACCGGTGCAGCGGGTTCAGGTCGGGCTGGACGAACACGAACACCCCATACATGACCACGCCGAAGAACAGAGTTCCCGCGATCGCGGCGCGCGCGAAGAACGATGGTGGCGTCATGTCCGGGTGGCTATCCGATCCTACCGTCGCCGTCGAGATCTCGCCCGTCCCGCTTCTCCAGATAGCTGATCAAGTCGGCCAGGACGCTGGCGTTGTGATCCAGCTGCCGTTCGATGGCCGCCAGTCGTTCATCGACGCTGAGCGCGTGACGCTCGTTTCGGCCGATCTGCACTTGCTGGAACAAGTCCCAGAGCATCTTGACGTCCTCTCTCTCTCGTGGAGCTCCATCGGCGACGACCGGCACGATACGTCGGAGCACAGCCGACGCGCCAGGCTGCGGGTCGACCTACCGTCGTTCGGTCAGACGATGGAGTAGCACGCGCTGCACGCCGAGGTCGTCGACCCGTCGAAGCAACACCGACTCGTCGGCGGCGTCGAGAAGGGTGGAGCCGGCCGGGATCTCGACGGACCAGCGGTAGTCGCCGCTCTCTTCGAACACGTCGAACACCATCGGACCTGCCCGCCGGCCGCTGGTCGGAAACCCGGCCCAGAGACGACCGCCCCGGTCCTGCAGCACCTGGGTGTAGGCGGGAATCGAGTCCGCGAAAGGGCGATCGGCGACCCACTCGAGGCCCGAGCCGCGAAGATCACCGCCAGCGCGGACCGCCAAGGAATCGTAGTAGGCACGCGTCGATCGGCGCTCCTGCTCACCGACCGGCATGCGAGCCCTCGCCACACGGGCGACCGTCGTCAGCGCGCCCAGCCCGTCGAAGATGCGGACCTCGAAGCTTCGCCCGTCCGTCGCCGCGAAACCGTCGCGTGTCGCTGCGACCGCGAGAGCGTTGCCGAAGTGCAGCGTCGTCGACGGGCGCGGAAACCCTGGCGGGCTCGCTCGGTACTCCGCGCCCTGCAACTCCGTGAGCACACGAGGGATCCCCCCTTCGGTCGGCAGTTCCCCTGCGACGACCCTTCCCCAGCGAGGCTCCGGGCCCTCGGTCGGACTCCATTCCGGGCCGACGACCAAGAACGCTCCCTGTCGGGTTGCTCCGATCAATCGACAGCAGCTCGCCTCGGCCACCGCCCCGGCCACACCCGGCAGGCCGGCCTCGGTCCTGAGCACCCTGGCATCACCCGACCGCGGGTCGATCACGGTTACGCGCCGAGCGCCGAGATCCCCCGCAAACAGTGAATCCCCACGGTAGCGACCGAAGCCGACGATCGACTCGAACTCGCCCGGGCCCGACCCACGACGGCCCAGCGAACGTACGTGCCGGCCAGCTCTGTCGAAGAGTGCGATGCGGAGGCCGAACGCATCCGCGACGGCGACCCCGCCGTCGGCGAGCAGCACCGCTCCCGCCACGTACCCGAATGCTTCCTCCGGGGGATCATCGGGCACGCCCACCGAGAGCACCGGCTCCGGCTCGAGCGCACGGACATCGAGGGCGCGCTCGTCGACCGTAACGATGCGTACCCCGGCGCTGTCCGCGCTGGCAATCGGGCCGCCGACGCGTCCCGGCTGTTCGCAGGCCAGCAGCGCGGTGAGCAGGACCGCGGTCAGGGTGCCCGCGGCGGGGCCGGCGTGGTACCAGCTCACCGCAGGGACCTGACCACCTCGGGGTGCACGAACGAGCGGAGCGACTTCAGGCAACTTGATTGCTGCGCACGGCACTTGCTCGCGTCGCCGGGGGAATCCATAGCGCGTAGGCCCATACGATTCACCCCTGCGGTCCGGCGCGCAAGCGATGCGCGATGCGGGGGTTGTTCCCTCGAGCGTTGAGCCCGTTGCAGGGTTCAGGCAAACACTATATCATTTTGATATAGCCACTCATGCCATCACCCACATGAACCGAACCCACCTCGCCGTTCTCGGCCTTCTCGCGATCGAGCCCGCCACGGGGTACGACCTCAAGCAGCTCGCCGACACGTCGCTGGCGCATTTCTGGAAGCTGCACTACGGGTCCATGTATCCCGCGCTGCGTCACCTGGAGGAAGAAGGCCTCGTCTCGAGCCGGGTCGAAGAGCGGCCAGGAGCCCCCGAGGCGCGGGTCTACGAGGTGACCCGCCGGGGCCGCGACGCCCTGCAGGCATGGCTCACGCGCCCGGCCGCGCCCGACCAGGTCCGGAGCGAGCTTCTGCTCAAGGTCTTTCTCGGCGCCCACACCGATCGTGCCACCGTCGTCCAGCATCTCGAACGCGAGGCCGAACGCGCCGCCGCCCGCCACGAGGCGCTCATCGCCATGGAGGCGGGCCTGGCGGCCGAAGCAGCAGCGCACCCCGAGATGCCGTTCTGGCGCCTCGCGCTCCGTCGCGGCGTGCTCGTCGAGAAGGCCCGGCTTCAGTGGTGCCGGGAGGCGCTGGCCACCATGGAGGAGCGATGACGACGGCAGGGGGCCGACTCGCCGATACCACCGCCCACGGCATCGTCTCGATGCTCGGCGCAAAGCTCGAGAGCCCGGTGCGGCGCACTGACCTCGTGGTCGCCGTGGCCCTCGTTCTCGCGTCCTGGGCGGGGTTCATGGGCATCTCCGGCGCCCACCTCGGAGGGCCGTGGAAGGGCGCGGTCCTGGGAGTCGCTCCGGGACCCGTGCTCTACGGCGCGACCCTGACGGCCGTCCTGTTCGTGGCTTGGCGCCTTCAGGCCCACCCCTCGGGCCGGGACGCCCTCGCACCCCTGGCCTGGATGGTCGCAGCGTACCTCGCCGGCAACGGCCTCAGCGGCCTTCTGCATGTCGGACTCCAGCCCGAAGCGCGCCTGGCAGACGCGCCGGCGGGGCTGCGGTTCGTCGCGTCTCGCCTGCTCTACGCGCTCGGCGTGGGCGCTCCGATGCTGGCCACCTGGTACGTGGCCTACCGCCGCCGCCCACGGTTTCTCGAGACCGCGGGCGACTGGCAGGTCCGGACCCGCCTCGGCAAGGGCGACACGCCGCGCACCTGGGCCCGGCTGCTGCTCGTTTTCATCGTCGGCGTGGGGATCCCCTTCTTTCTTCTCATGCAGTGGCAGGTGGACTTCCGTCCGCTGACCGGCGGCCGGCTCGTCGGGCTCCTGCCGTGGATCGCCGCCATGGCACTCGCGAATGCGGCCGCGGAAGAACTGTTGTTTCGGGGATTCCTGCAGGGTGCGGCCGTGCGTGCCGCGGGAGCCGCGCGGGGCATGTGGCTCGTGGCGCTGGTGTTCGGGCTGCACCACTGGGGGGCCAGCTTCGCGCCGCTGGCGTCGCTGGCGGGCGCGGTGGCGGTGGGCG
>CBFGQV010000043.1:0-12807 GCA_965651045.1 uncultured bacterium | reverse complement strand
CTCGAGCAGCTGCACGAGGGCATGGGCCGCGACATCGCGCGCTGGTCGATCACCGAGGCGGAGCGCGACGCCGTGCTCGCCCGCATTCGCGGGCGGGTCTCGCTCGACGAGGTCCAGGGGCTCGGGGTGGTCGTCGAGGCGATCCAGGAGAACCGGCGCGACAAGGAAGCGCTGCTCGTGGACCTCGACCGTCGTTGCGCCCCCGGTACGGTGCTCCTCACCAACACCTCGACGCTCTCGGTGACGGTTCTTGCCGAAGCGCTCACGCCGATGCGTCGGTCGTGGTTGGTCGGGCTGCACTTCCTGCACCCGGTCACCCGCATTCCGGCGGTCGAGCTCGTGCGCGGGCGCGAGACCGGGCCCGAGGCCGTGGACACGGCCCTCGAGATGGCCCGGGTGCTCGGAAAGGAAGTCATCGAGACCGCCGAGTATCCGGGGTACGTGACGACCCGGCTCACTCTCGCGCTGATCAACGAAGCGGTCCACACGCTCATGGAGGGCGTGGCCACGCGAGACGCCATCGATCGCGCCATGAAGCTCCGCTTCGGATGGACGCACGGGCCACTGGCGCTCGCCGACGAGATGGGGCTCGACTCGATCGAACGCGCGTTGGAATCGCTCTGGACGGAGCTCGGACTGCCGCAGTACAGGCCCTGCCCGCTGCTCCGGCAGATGGTCAACCGCGGGTACCTCGGCGAGAAGAGCGGCCGCGGGTTCTATCGCTACGACGAGTCCGGCAATCGTATCGTCGCGGGGGATCCCGACTACGGGCGTCCTGCGCTGGAGCCGTTTCTCCGGTGAAGGTGCTCGTCCTGAACTCCGGGTCGTCGTCGGTCAAATATCAGGTGATCGACACGGCGACCGACGCCGCCGTCGTGGTCGGCATGATCGAGCGCATCGGAGCCGGCGGGGCGCTGCTCTCGCAGGAGCGGGCGAGCGACGGCACGCGCGTGCGCGAGTCCGCGGCGATTCTCGACCACCGCGACGCGATCCGGGCCATCCTGGACCTCGTGGCCGATCGGGAACGCGGCGCGGTGGCCTCGCTCGACGAGATCGGCGCGGTCGGGCACCGGGTCGTGCACGGGGGCGAGGACTTCACCGAGTCGGTGCGCATCGACGAGGTGGTCGTGGAGAAGATCCGCGATTCGATCGCGCTCGCGCCGCTCCACAACCCGCACAACCTCGCCGGCATTCTGGCCGCGCGCGAGCGGCTGCCCGCGGTCCCGCACGTCGCGGTCTTCGACACGGCGTTCCACGCGAGCCTGCCGCCTCACGCGTACCACTACGGAATCCCCTATGTGCTGTACCGGCGTTATCGGATTCGCCGGTACGGGTTCCACGGCACCAGCCACCAGCACGTGGCGCGGCGCGCGGCCCAACTGATCGCCCGGCCGCTCGACGAGCTGCGGCTGCTGTCGATCCACCTCGGCAACGGGGCCTCGGCGTGCGCCGTACGCTTCGGCCGGTCCGTCGACACGTCGATGGGCTTCACCCCGCTCGAGGGACTCGTCATGGGCACGCGCTCGGGCGACCTCGACCCGGCCGTGATTCTCTACGTGATGGGGCGCGAGGAGCTGAGCGTGGCCGACGCCAACGCACTCCTGAACAAACACTCGGGCATTCAGGGGCTCAGCGGCATCTCTTCCGACATGCGCGACGTGATCGAGGAGGAGGCCGCCGGGTCGGACCGCGCGCGCCTGGCGCTCGACGTGTACACCTACCGGGTGCGCAAATACATCGGCGCCTACGCGGCCGCGATGGGTGGGGTGGACGTCATCGGATTCACGGGCGGCATCGGGCAGAACTCGGCGCTCATTCGTGAGCGCTGCCTGGCGGAGCTCGGGTTCTTCGGCGTCGAGGTCGACGCGGCCGCGAACGAGCGCCTGACGGGTGGCCGGGAGGGCACCTTCCACACCGGAGAGACCGCCCTCGCCGTGGTGCGCACGGGCGAAGAACTGGTCATCGCCCAGGAGGCCGAACGGCTGGCTTCCGGGGTTTGACACCTTCCCGTGCCACGGCTAGCTTTGCAAGCTATGCTAACGCTCGACCTCGCCCGGCTCGACCGGGAGGGAAGCCTTCCGGTCGAGGCGGATGTGCCTGCCGACGATCCTCTCTTCGAGGACGTCGGCTTTGCACTCGGCGAGCCGATGCGGGTGCGGCTGCGGGCGACCGCGGCCGGAACCGGCGAGGTCGTGATCCGGGGCACGCTCGAGACCGCCCTGGAGTTGCAGTGCCGGCGCTGTCTCGAGCCGGTGTCGCGCGCCTGGTCCCGCGAGGTGACCTGGGTCTGGGCGCCGACCGACGAGTTGGACGACGACGAGGACTCCGACGTGAGGCCGTTGGCCGCGACGGAATCGTCGCTGGACTTGGCGGGTGCGGTGCGCGAAGAGTTGATTCTCGAAGCGGACCCGCTCGTCGTGTGCCGGAAGGACTGCAGGGGGCTCTGCCCCGTCTGCGGCATCAACCGGAATGTCGAAACCTGTGAGTGCACCCTGGACGAGCCCGACCCGCGCTGGGACGCTCTCCGGGCTCTGAAGAACGAGTGAGGCCAACATGGCGGTTCCCAAGAAGCGCACGTCCAAGCAGCGGAAGCGGAAGCGGCGTACGCACTACAAGGCCGAGACGCCCACGCTGAACACCTGCCCACGCTGCGGCGACCCCAAGATGCCGCATCGCGTGTGCCCGGGTTGCGGCTACTACCGCGACGAAGCGGTCCTCGACGTCGAATCCTTCTGACGGAGGCCGACCCGTGCGCATCGCCCTCGATGCCATGGGCACCGACCACGCGCCCAGCAGCGAGGTAGCGGGCGCGGTCGCGGCGGTCCACGAGTTCGGCCCCGAGCTCGAAATCGTCCTGGTCGGAGATCGGGCGACCGTCGAGCGCGAGATGGCTCGCCACCCCGACGTACCCGCGGGCCGCATTCACGTCCAGCACGCGTCGGAACGCGTGCTTTCGGGCGAGTCGCCTGCGGCGGCGGTGCGCCGGAAGCCCGATTCGTCGATCGCGGTCGGTCTCAAGCTCCAGAAGGCGGGCGAGGCGGACGCGTTCATCAGCGCGGGTTCGACGGGGGCGGTCATGGCGGCGTCGCTCTTCATTCTCCGGCCGTTGCCGGGGGTCGACCGACCGACCGTCGCGACCTTCCTGCCCACCGGTGGCCAGCCGGTGCTGCTCGTGGACGCGGGCTCCAACGTCGACTGCAAGCCCCGGCACCTGGTGCAGTTCGCCCACCTCGGACACATCTACGTGCAGGACGTCCTCGGCGTCGAGCGCCCGCGTATCGGCCTGCTGAACATCGGTGAAGAGCCCGAGAAGGGTGACGAACGGGCTCTGGAGAGCTACCGTCTGCTCTCGGAGGAGCCGCGCCTGAACTTCGTCGGCAACATCGAGGGCCGCGAGATCGTGACCGGCCGCTGCGACGTGCTCGTGGCCGACGGATTCGTGGGCAACGTACTCCTCAAGTTCTACGAGTCCGTGGCGCAGTTCATCGTCGGGCTCCTGGAGCGCGAACTCGAACGCTCCGAGGTGAAGCTCGACATGGCCAGGATCTTCCGCGCGCTCGACTACTCCGAGTACGGCGGTGCGCCGCTTCTCGGCGTCGACGGGGTCTCGATCATCTGCCACGGCGGTTCGTCGCCGAAGGCGATCCTGAACGCGGTCCGTGTCGCCGCACAGGCGGTGCAGAGCGGCATGGTGCGGGACATGGCCGAAGAACTCACCCAGGTTACGGGCGAGACCGGAGGAAGCTGACGTGAAACAGCCGAAGCCGATGGTCGAGATCGTCTCGACCGGTCGCTACCTGCCCGAGCGCGTGCTTACGAACGCCGACCTCGAGACGATGGTCGACACGAGCGACAGCTGGATCGTCGAGCGCACCGGCATTCGCGAACGGCGCATCGCCGACGGCGAGATCTCGGCCGCCTTCATGGGGGCCGAGGCCGCTCGGCAGGCCATGCGGCGGGCCGGCGTCGAGGACGGCGAGGTCGACCTGATCGTCGTCTCGACCGCGACGCCCGATCGGTTGCTGCCCTCGACGGCGTGCGACATGCAGGCCCTGCTGGGGTGTGAGAACGCGATGGCGCTCGACGTCTCGGCGGCCTGCTCCGGATGGCTCTACGGTCTGTCGATGGCCGAGGGCATGATCGCCGCGGGGCGCGCCGAGATCGCCCTGGTGGTCGCCGCCGAGAAGATGAGCGCGATCGTCGACTGGACCGACCGCTCGACCTGCGTGCTCTTCGGCGACGGCGCGGGCGCGGCGGTACTCCGTCCGGCCCGGAACGAGCGCGGTATCGTGTCGGCGTACCACCGCAGCGACGGCCATCTCGGCGATCTGCTCTACCGGCCGGGAGGCGGCGCCACGACCCCGATGGACGAAGGCGTGCTCGAGCGCCGGGACCACCTGCTCAAGATGGCCGGGCGAGAGGTCTTCAAGAACGCCGTGAGGTCGATGGCCGAGGCGGCCGACGCCGCGCTCCAGCGGGCCGGTGTGACCGGCGCCGACATCGACCTGATGGTGCCCCATCAGGCGAACATCCGCATCATCGAGGCGACCGCGCGCTACGCGGGAATCCCCATGGACAAGGTGTTCGTCAACGTCGACCGGTACGGCAACATGAGCTCGGCCACGATTCCCGTGGCGCTCGACGAAGCCATCGAGGCCGGGCGCATCGGCCCCGGCTCGCTCGTGCTCACCGCGGCTTTCGGCGCCGGGTTCACCTGGGGCGCCATGGTCTGGCGGTTCTGACCCTCTCTTACTTCCAAGCCTGACAACGACCGTGACCCTCGCCCTCCTCTTTCCCGGTCAGGGATCGCAGCACGTGGAGATGGGCCGTACGCTGGCCCACTCCGAACCCGCAGCACGCGCCGTCTTCGAAGAGGCCGACGACGTGCTCGGCTACGGCCTTTCGCGCCTCATGTGGGAAGGCCCGGAAGACACGCTGACCGAGACACGGCACGCGCAGCCGGCGCTGCTGACGCACGCGGTCGCTGTGCTCGAAGTGGTGCGCGACCGGGTAGGACCCGCCGCCTGCGCGGCCGGCCACTCGTTGGGCGAGTTTACCGCCCATGTCGCCGCGGGCACGCTGTCGTTCGCCGACGCGTTGGGCGCGGTCCGGCGGCGGGGCGAGCTCATGTTCGAGGCGGGCACGGCGCGCCCGGGCACCATGGCGGCGGTGCTCGGGCTCGACGACGACCAGGTCGAGACGCTGTGCGCGGCGGTCGATGCGGGCACCTGCGTGCCCGCCAACTTCAACCAGCCGGGGCAGGTCGTGATCTCGGGCGACCGGGCCGGCGTGGAGCAGGGCATGGCCCTCGCCCGCGACGCCGGCGCGCGGCGCGTGGTCGAGCTCAACGTCTCGGGCGCCTTCCACTCGCCCCTCATGGCGCCGGCCGAGGCGGGTCTTCGCGACCACCTCGCCGGGCTCCGGTTCACGGACCCCCGGGTGCCCGTCTACGCGAACGTGACCGCGGCGCCGGTCACCTCGGGTGAGACGGCGCGCGATCTGCTCGTGACGCAGTTGACGTCGCCGGTCCGTTGGTCGCGCTCGGTCGCCGCGATGGTGGAGGCCGGCGTCACCCACTTCCTCGAGCTCGGGCCGGGAAGCGTGCTCTGCGGGCTCAACCGTCGCATGGCGCGAGGGCTTCCGTGCGTGTCGGTGGGCGAGCCCGACGACCTGACACGGCTCGGCGAATTCCAGGGTGGCACCCCCGACGGCGGAGACGACGCATGAGCGACGCGACGAAGAGCGAGAACGGAACGCACGAACTCGAGGGCAGGGTCGCCCTCGTGACCGGAGGGTCGAGGGGCATCGGGCTCGCGGTGAGCGAAGCGCTGGCCCAGGCCGGAGCCAAGGTGGCGGTCGTCGCGCGGAACGGCGAGCGGGCCGCGGCGGTCGCGGCCGGCCTGCCGGGCGGTGGGCACGGAGGCTTCGCCTGCGACGTCGCCGACGGCGAGGCCGCCCGCGCCGTCGCCGCCGAGGTGGAGGAACGCCTCGGGCCGGTGGACATTCTGATCAACAACGCCGGAGTCACCCGCGACAACCTCCTCTTGCGCATGAAGGAGGAGGAATGGGACGAGGTGATGCAGGTCAACCTCAAGGGCGCCTTCAACATGACACGTGCCGTGGTGAAGGGCATGATGCGGCGGCGCACCGGCTCGATCGTGAACGTCACGTCGGTCGTGGGCCTCATGGGCAACGCCGGGCAGGCGAACTACGCCGCGTCCAAGGCCGGGCTCGTCGGGTTCACGAAGAGCGTGGCCCGTGAACTGGCGTCGCGCGACGTGCGCTGCAACGCCATCGCGCCCGGCTACATTCGAACCGACATGACGGCCGAGCTCGGAGACGAGCAGACCGAAGCGCTCCAGGCGCAGATTCCGCTCGGCAGGCTCGGCGAGCCCGAAGACATCGCGGGTGTCGTGCGCTTTCTCGTCGGCCCCGGGGCACGCTACATTACCGGCCAGGTTCTCGCCGTCGACGGCGGGATGGTCATGTGACGCAGGTGCCGTGACCGGGTCACCCGCCCGGGCGATCACCAGTACGACAGAACGACTCCATTACCCAACCACGAAACGAAGGGGGAACAGATGGCGGACGCTGCAGCCAAGGTCCGGGAGATCATCATCAACGAGCTGGGTGTCGAGGCCGAGAAGGTCACGAACGAGGCCGCATTCGTCGAAGACCTCGGCGCCGACTCGCTCGACACGGTCGAGCTGGTGATGGCCTTCGAAGAGGAGTTCGGCATCGACATTCCGGACGAGGACGCCGAGCAGCTCCGGACCGTGGGTGACGCCATCGCGTACATGGAGAAGCGGGCCGACTGAGTGCCGCGGACTCGAACGTACCAGGACCGGGGTCGGTAGCGATGGGTCGGCCGCACGAGAAGCGGGTGGTCATCACGGGCATGGGGGTCGTCTGCCCCGTCGGCAACGACGTGGCGACGGCCTGGAGTGCGTTGAAGGCGGGCGTGAGCGGCGGTGGGCCGATCACGCACTTCGAGGCCACCGAGGACTTCGCCACGCGCATAGCCTGCGAGGTGAAGGGGTTCGATCCCTCGGGCGTGCTCGATTCGAAAGAGATTCGCCGCTACGACCGCTTCGCGCAGCTCGGCCTGGTGGCCTCCGACGAGGCCATGCGCAACGCCGGGCTCGGCGGGGCACCCGACGGCACGCCGGCCGAGCGTTTCGGCGTGATCTTCGGCAGCGGTATCGGCGGCATTCAGACCTTCGAAGAGCAGCACCGGACGCTGATCGAGCGCGGGCCGGGTCGGGTGAGTCCGTTCTTCGTACCGATGTTCATTCCGGACATCGCGGCCGGCCTGATCTCGATCCGCTTCGGGGCGCGGGGCCCCAACTACGCGACCGTCTCGGCGTGCGCATCGAGCGCGCACGCGATCGGAGACGCCTTCCGGATCATCGCCCGCGGCGACGCCGACCTGATGCTCGCGGGCGGCACCGAGGCCACGATCACCCCGATGACAGTTGCCGGGTTCTCGGCCATGAAGGCCATGAGCACGCGGAACGACGATCCCGAGGGCGCGAGCCGGCCCTTCGACGCGACCCGTGACGGGTTCGTGATCGGCGAGGGTGCCGGCGCGCTCGTGCTCGAAGAACTCGAGCACGCGAAGGCCCGGGGCGCCGAGATTCTCGGCGAGGTTTGCGGCTACGGGCTCTCGGGCGACGCCTACCATATCACCTCGCCTGCTCCCGAGGGCGCGGGTGCGCAGTACGCCATGCGCATGGCGCTCGACGACGCCGGAGTGGGTCCCGACGAGATCGACTACGTCAACGCGCACGGTACCTCGACGCCGGTCAACGACACGAACGAGACCGCCGCGATCAAGGCGGTGCTCGGCGACCGGGCGCGCGAGATCGTGGTCGGCTCCACCAAGTCGATGACCGGCCACCTGCTCGGTGCCGCAGGGGCCGTGGAGTCGGTCGTCTGCGCGCTCGTCTGCCGCGACGGGGTGATTCCCCCGACCATCAACTTCCGCGAGGCCGACGAGACCTGCGACCTGGACTACGCGCACCACGGCGCGGTCGAGCGACCCGTGCGTGCGGCGCTCAGCAACTCGTTCGGTTTCGGCGGGCACAACGTCTGCCTGGTGGTGCGCCGCTGGGACGGAGCGTGACGCCCGGTGCGCGTCGGGCACGGCTACGACTCGCACCGCTTCGACGCCGAGCGCCCGCTGGTGCTGGGCGGCGTCGAGATTCCCGACCATGCCGGCCTCCTCGGCCACTCGGACGGTGACGCGGTCTGCCACGCGGTGACCGACGCCCTCCTGGGCGCCGCCGGCGCCGGGAGCATCGGCTCGCACTTTCCGCCCCAGGACGAGCGCTGGCGGGGCGCCGATTCGGCCGAACTGCTCGAGCGGGTCGTGGACCTGCTCGAGCGCCGCAACTACCAGGTCGTCAACGTCGACGTCACCGTGATCTGCGAGACGCCCAGGATCGGCCCCCACGCCGAGGCCATGCGCGAGCGGCTCGGGGCAATTCTGCGAATCGGTCCGTCGTTCGTCTCGGTCAAGGGCAAGACCAACGAGGGACTCGGCTGGCTGGGCGCGGGCGAAGGGCTGGCGGTGCATGCGGTCGCGCTCATCGACCGGCTGGGTGAGCCCGACGCACCATGAGCGCGGCCCTCGACTGGCTCGCCGGGCTGCCCGGCTGGCTGGTCTACCTGCTGCTCGGGGTCGGCGCCGCCTTCGAGAACCTCGTGCCGCCCGTACCCGCCGACACCTTCGTGGTCGTGGGCGGGCTGCTCGCCTCGCGCGACGTGGTGGACCCGTACTGGACCTTCGCGCTGGTCTGGGCGGCGAACGTCGGAACGGCGCTGCTCGTCTACGGGCTCGGCTACAAGCACGGCCGTGGCTTCTTCGAGCGGGGCTTGGGGCGGCACCTGCTCAACGAGCACCAGCTCCAGCGGATTCGTCGCTTCTACCGGCGATTCGGGCTCGCGGCGATCTTCTTCGCGCGGTTCCTACCGGGGCTTCGCGCGGTGGTACCCGCCTTCGCCGGCGTCAGCCATCAACCGTTCCTGCGCGTCGCCATTCCGGTGGCGGTCGCGTCGGGCATCTGGTACGGCGTGCTCGTCTGGGCCGGCCTGATCGCGGGCCGGAACCTCGCCCGCGTCGAGGCGTGGCTCCAGGACACCAACCGGGGTCTCCTCGCGTTGGCGCTGGTCCTGGGGGCGCTGATCGCGTGGTGGTGGTGGCGCACGCGGCATCCGCCGGAGTCCGACGCGTGAGCGCACCCGCCTCGGATCCGTTCAGGGTGGAGCCCTTTCTCGACTACCTGGGGCTCGAGCGGGGCCTCGCGCGTGCGAGCCTCTCGGCCTATCGAAGCGACCTCGAACGGTTCCGAGGCTACTGCGTCGATCGGGGGATCTCCGGCCCCGGCGACGTCGACGGGCCGACGCTCCGCGAGTACACCTTCCACCTCAAGGACGCCGGGCTGGCGGCCACGTCGATCCGCCGTGCGCAGTCGGCGCTCCGCACCTACTTCGGCTTCCTGCTCGCTGAAGGCGTGTTGGACGACGACCCGACCGAGCGGCTCGAGTCGCCTCGTGTCGCGCGCCGGCTGCCGGGCGTGCTCTCGCGCGACGACGTCGCCCGGCTGGTCGAGTCGCCCGACCCGGACCACGCGCTCTACTGGCGGGACCGTGCGGTGCTCGAACTGCTCTACGCAACAGGCATGCGCGTCTCCGAGCTGACCGAGCTCACCCTTCGCGCGCTCGACCTCGACGAGCGCGTGGCGCTGGTCTACGGCAAGGGATCGAAGGAACGGCTCGTGCCCGTGGGCGGCACGGCCGCGCGCGTGCTCTCACGCTACCTCGCCGAGGTGCGCCCACGCCTCGATCAGGGGAAGGGTGGCGGGCGCGTGTTCCTGGGTCACCGGGGCCGGGGTCTCACCCGTCAGTGGGTGTGGTCGCTCGTGCGCGAGGCCGCGGAGCGCGCAGGGATCGAGGCCCAGGTGTCGCCTCACACGCTGCGGCACAGCTTCGCCACGCACCTGCTCGAAGGGGGCGCCGACCTGGCCTCGGTCCAGGAGCTTCTCGGGCACGCCGACATCTCGACCACGCAGATCTACACGCACGTGGACCGCGAATACCTGCGCGAGATCCACCGCAAGCATCACCCGCGAGGGTGACCTCGCCGGCCCGACGCTCAGCGGGCCGAGGGCTCCGAGGTCTGGGCGCGCTCGTCGCCCCGCCGCGCCGCGGCGTCCGCGA
This sequence comes from uncultured bacterium, assembly GCA_965651045.1. Lineage (GTDB taxonomy): Bacteria > Gemmatimonadota > Gemmatimonadetes > Longimicrobiales > Gaopeijiaceae > Gaopeijia. The sequence goes on along the minus strand of CBFGQV010000043.1, from coordinate 2,586 downwards.
ACAGCCCCGGCTGCGAGGTGGCGCCGGACAGCATCTCGAGCGCGGTCGTGAGCACCGGATCACGCTCCATGCGCACCTCGGTGCTCGCGCCGAAGTACTCGGGGCCCATGCGGTCGGCGATGGCCCACCGGACCCGCCAGTCCAGGTACCGGCGCGCCTCTTCGGTGGCCAGCACGTCGGCCGGCACGCCCTCGTCGGCGAGGCCCCGGATGAATACCTCGAGCTGCCCGTCGCGAAGTCGCGGACGGTGCTCTCCGGCGGCCTGCAGCGCCTGCGCCTCGGCGAACCCGAACTCGTTGATGCGGAGCGGAAGCGACACCTCGGCGTCGGCCGCCGCCTGCAGCAGTTCGCGTTCGGCCAGCTTCAGGGTGTCGTCTTCGATCATCAGGTCCGGAAAGATGCCCCCCGCGGCCACGAGCTCGCGGCCCCCCGGCGTGTGCACGGTCGGGAAGGTGTCCACGTCTTCGGCGACCGGGCGCCCGTCGCGGGCGCGCGGCCGGTGCAGGCTCCGACCCAGCGGGGTGTGCCACGCGCCGGTCGTGAGCCGCAGCTTCCGGCCGTAGGGCAGGTCGAGTACCGTCTGCACCTCGCCCTTGCCGAAGGTGCGCTGGCCAAGGATCAACGCCCGGTCGTAGTCCTGTAGCGCCCCCGCGAGAATCTCGGCGGCCGACGCGCTGAACTCGTCGACGAGCACGATCATGGGCACCCGCGGAATGCGCGCCGGCATGCGATCGGTGTAGGCCTCGTCGATCTCGCCCTCGACGCCCGGCGCGCGCCCACGGGTGCTCGCGAGCGTCTGGCCGGGCTGCAGGAAGATGTCGGAGAGCATGAGCGCCTCGTCGAGGTATCCACCCGGATTGCCTCGGAGGTCCAGAATCAGCCCCGAGGCCTCGCGGTGCATGTAGAGCACCGAGTCCAGCTCCTGAGCCACCCCCCGCGCGACCCGGTCCATCGCCACGTAGGCGATGTCCCCCGGCAGGGTGCCGTCGCGGAGCGCCGACACGTGCACTTCGTCGCGCACCATCGTGAGCCCGAGCGGCTCGTCGTAGCCCTGGCGCCGTACGCGAACCCGTACCTCGGTACCCACCGGCCCGCGAATCACGTCGGACACCTGCTGCGTCGTCCAGTCGAGCGTCGCGTCGTCGTTCACGCCCGAGATCACGTCGCCGACCTGCATGCCCGCGTTCTCGGCCGGCGTGCCCCGGAAGACCGCGGTCACGGTGACGACGTCGTTGAGCTGCGTGATCTGGACCCCGATGCCCGCGTAGTTGCCGGTGTTCTGCTCTTCGAACTCTTCGACCTCGCTCGGCGTGAAGACCGACGCGTAGGGGTCGTCGAGCGCCTCGACCAGGCCGTCCAGTGCACGCGTCCAGAGCGTCGAGTCGTTGAACTGCTCCTTGTGGAGCTGGGCGATCGCCTCGAGGGCGCTCATGAAGATGCGCTCTTCCTGGGCGCCGTCGTTCGAGCCGTTGCGAGCTCCGGGGGATTGCTGGGCAGCGAGCGGGCCCGCGAAGACGAAGAAGAGGGCGAGCGACGTGAGGCGCGTGCGAATCATGAAGTAATCCGGCTTCGGGAATACGTGGACAGAGGTTTGAACACCTCGGCGCCGTGGCGCGTTCCCCCCTGTCGCGCGCGGGACCTTGCTGTAGCTTTCGTACGATGAACCGATCCGACCATGACCCCGCGCCCCTGCGGCTCGCGCTCGTACAGTTCGCGCCCCGCAAGGCCCGGGTCGACGAGAACCTCGCGCGCATGCGGGCGTCGATCGCCGAGCACACGGGGGGGCACGACCTGCTGGTCTTTCCCGAGACCGCGACCTCGGGCTACTTCCTCGAGGGCGGTGTAGCGGAGGCGGCCCGTTCGGCGGCCCGCATCGCCCGAGCGCTCGGCCCCGCGGCCGACGGCGCGCCCGACGTGATCACGGGCTTCTACGAGCGTTGGCGGCACCGGCTCTACAACAGCGTGGGCTACTTCACGCCCGACGGTGAGGGCGGCTACACGCCGCTGCACGTCCACCGCAAGTTGTTCCTGCCCACCTACGGCGTCTTCGAAGAGGCGCGCTTCGTAGAGCCCGGGCGCGAACTCCGCCCCGTCGACACGCGCTTCGGACGCATCGGCATGCTGGTCTGCGAAGAGGCGTGGCATTCGCTCACCGGCGCGGTGCTCGCGCTCGCGGGGGCCGAACTGGTCGTCGTAGTGAGCGCGTCGCCCGCGCGCGATTTCGAGCCCGACCCCTCGGGGCTGCCGGGCAACCTCGCGCGGTGGAACCGGGTCGCGCGCACGATGGCCGAGGAGCACGGCGTCTGGGTTGCGGTGGCACAGCTCGCCGGCTCGGAGGGCGGCAAGCTCTTTCCGGGTGGATCGGTCGTGCTGGCGCCCGACGGGCGCGAGGCCGCGCGCGGGCCGCTTCTGGACGAGGCGGTGGTCGCCGTCGAGGTCGACGCGGTCTCGCTCGAGCGGGCCCGCTCGCGCACGCCGCTCCTCGCCGACCTGGAGCAGATGCTCCCGCACCTTCAGCGGGCGCTCACGGAGGCCGTGAGCGAGGGCCCCCCGTACGAGGCGCCCGGGACGGCTCCGGACCCCACG
>CBFGQV010000042.1:0-12882 GCA_965651045.1 uncultured bacterium | reverse complement strand
GACGTGGTAACGACGAAGATGGGGCCGTGCCGCCCCAACCCAGAATCGGACAAGTTAATTGGAACACAGCAGGTGGCTCTCTTCGTCTACGCCATCGGCCCGGCACGCCTACGCCGCCGCACGTAGTCCGGGTCGGCGGCCCGTGCCCGAGGTTCGAGGTACTCACGAGTGCCCGGACCCCAGCGCGTGGAGGCAGGCTCCGCGCCTCCGGGCGCTCACCGGTGCGGGAGAACGTCATGTACTGGCGACGACTCTTGAACGCGGGTGTCGGGGTGGCATGCGTGAGCGCTTCGGTGCTCGCGACCTCCAGCGTGCCCCTGGGGGCACAGCTTCCCGACGACCCGACACCCGGAGCAGCCCGGCTCGCGTTCGATCTCTCGAAGCCCTTCTTCGAGGAGGACGGCTTCGGCGCGGCCACGTCGACCCTCTACGTCAGCGGGCAGGTGCCCGTGCGAAGGGCGACCGTCCTTCTCGGTCTCGGCCTGAGCCACGCCACCGCCGAAGGGTCGTCGAGCACGATGCTCGGCAACCTGCGCGTCGGGTTCCTGGCCGAAGGCTCGAACGGTCTCCAGTTCGAGCTCGCAGGCACGTTGCCGACGGCGCGGAAGATCGCCGGCGACGACGACTTCGCGGTGGCCACCGCGTGGGTCGCCGACTTCGAGCGGCCGGAACGCTTCCTTCGCGACGTCGCGTCGCTCTCGGGCCAGCTCGCGCGAACGTGGGGGGGCGAAGGCACCGCCCCGTCGTGGCGCGTTCGCGGCGGGTTCATGGGCCTGTTCTCGACCGAGGGCTCCGATGATACCGAGGCCTTCGCCCGGTACGGCGTCTCGACGCGAATCCCCTTCGACCGCACGACGCTGCGCCTCGAGGCCGGCGGCATCGCGCGGCTGAGCGGCGACGGGCTTTCGTTCACCGAACGCACGACGCACACCATCGGCGCAGCGGTGGCGTTCCGGAGAGCGTCGGGCGCCACACCCGAGGTCTACCTGCGATTTCCACTCGATTCCGACCTGAGCGACGCGCTGGATGTGGTCGTGGGCATGCGCGTGGTGCTGTAGGCGCCCCACACCGCGCACACGGGGCCGCTCGCAGCCGCATGGTGCGGGCGGCCTCACTTGTGTCACCCTGCGAGCGCTGCGATCGTTGCTACTGTAGGGTGCGCGGTAATGGGCTGGGGCCCGCCGCGTATTCTCGAATGAGCGACGTCTTCCGGACGTCGACCCCGTGGGTGAGGACGATGACGACGAGGGGAGGGGATCTCCGTGGCGCACGGCCGTGCGTCGCTTGCTCCCGCTTTGCGGAACCAGGATCGCGCGTTGGTCGCGGTCGGGGTTCGTGCGTCGGTCCGAGGCCCGGGGTCCGGCGACCCGGAAACGTCGAAGGCGTTTCTTCGAAAAACGGAGCAACCATGTCACGAACCTTGTCAGCATGGTGCGCGAAGCTCGGCCTCCTGGCTACGCTCGCGCTCGTGCCGGCCGCGCTCCAGGCGCAGACCGGCACCGTCACCGGGCGCATCGTGGACACCGGCGGGCAGCCGCTCGCCGATGTCCAGGTGTCGCTCGACGGCACGACCCTGGGTGGTCTGACCCAGGCCAACGGCCGCTACGTTCTTCTGAACGTGCCGGCCGGCGTGTACACCCTTTCGGCGCAGCGCATCGGCTACGCCACGCGCCGCCGCGACAATGTCGTGGTGGCCGCCGGTGAGCAGGTGACGATCGACCTCGAGCTGAGCGTCATGGCGCTCTCGCTCCAGGAGATCGTCGTGACGGGCGTCGTCGACCCGGTAGAAGGTATCAAGCTGCCCTTCACCGTTGGTCGCATCGGTCCCGAGAACCTCGAGGTGCCGACCGCCGGCAACACCTCGGCCATCGCCTCGCTCCAGGGCAAGGTGGCGGGCGTGAGCATCATGAGCGGCAGCGGCCAGCCGGGCGACGGCGTCGACGTGCTTCTGCGCACGCCGACCACGATTCAGGGCAGCCAGACGCCCATGTTCGTGGTGGACGGGGTGGTGCTCGGCGGGGTCGGCGGCACGACCGTCGACCTGCAGTCGCTCGACATCGAGTCCGTCGAGGTGATCAAGGGGGCCGCTGCGGCGTCGCTCTACGGCTCGCGCGCGGCGAACGGCGTGATCTCGATTCGTACGAAGCGCGGATCGCACCTCGAGCAGGGGCAGACGCGCATCACGGTTCGCTCGGAGTTCGGACAGAACGACCTGCCGAACCGCGTGCAAACCGCCTCGGCGCACCCCTACCTGCAGCGCGAAGACGGGGCCTGGATCGACGGAGAGGGCAACGTCGTCGACCGGGCAAACCGTGTGGTGGCGTCGGACAACTTCCTCGACAACGAGTATCAGACGCCGCTCTTCGACAACCTGGGCACCTTCTACAACCCCGGGGGCTACATCTCGAACACGGTCTCGCTCGCCCAGAACACGGCCTCGACCAACTTCTTCCTCTCGGCGACGCAGCAGGATACCGAGGGCGCCCTCACCAACAACCAGGGCTTCCAGCAGACCAGCTTCCGGCTGAATGTGGACCACCGCATGTTCGACCAGCTCCAGGCGTCGGCGAGCATCTTCCACTCGGTCGGCAAGCAGGACGAGCTTTCGGGCTCGCCCTTCCGACCGATCCTCTCGTTCGAGCCGGACGTGAACCTGGGTCTCCGGGGCGAGGACGGCGAGTTCCTGCAGCAGCCCGACCCGACGGTCACGACCGAGAACCCGATCTGGCGGCAGGCGTCGCGCGACAACGAGAACGACCGGAACCGCATTCTGGCGTCGACCGACGTGCGGTGGTCGCCCCTCAACTGGCTCCGCCTCTCGGGCAGCTTCTCGTACGACCGAGCGCAGCGCGAGGACCAGGTCTATGTGCCGCGCGGCACGTCGCTCTCGCTGACCGATCCGACCAACGTGTCGAACGGCCAGCTCGAGTATCAGAACTTCGACACGGAGACGCTGAACGGCTCGCTCGACGCGCAGCTCCTGCACAGCTTCGAGGGGCTCACCGCGCGCGCGACGTTCCGCGGGCTCTTCGAGCGCGAGCGTTCGCGCTTCAACGAGGCCGACGGCCGCGACCTCATCGTGGTCGGTGTGCCGGACCTCGACGCGGCGGCGGAGCGCTTCATCTCGTCGAGCTTCTCCGAGATTCGGGCGAACGGCTACCTGGCCGACCTCGCGCTCGATTTCCAGGACCGCTACATCGGCTCGGTGCTCGTGCGCCGTGACGGCTCGTCGCTCTTCGGAGAGGACGCACGCTGGAACACGTACTGGCGCGGTGCGGCTTCGTGGCTCGTGGCCCGTGAGTCGTGGTGGCCCTTCGACAACATCGGCGAGTTCAAGCTGCGCTACGCGTACGGTACCGCCGGGAACCGCCCGAACTTCAACTACCAGTACGAGACCTGGACGGTGAACGGCTCGACCGGCGCCGTGAGCAAGGCGACGCTCGGCAACCGGAACCTGCGTCCGGAATACACGATCGAGCAGGACTTCGGCGTCGACGCCATCATCGCCGACCGCTTCCAGGTGCGACTCAGCTACATCAAGAACCGCACCGAAGACCAGATCATTCAGCTTCCGCTGCCGGCGGTGACCGGGTACTCGTCGCAGTGGACGAACACGGGCGTCCAGGAGGGCACGACCTGGGAGGCCGAGCTCGAGGCTTTCCTGATGAATCGCCCGAACATGAGCTGGTCGGCGACGCTCGTGGCCGACCGTAGTCGTTCGGAGATCGTCGAGTGGAACCGCTCGTGCTTCTTCTCCACGCTTCGCAACATCTGCGGCGGTGCCGGGCTCGGTGAGATGTGGGGCGAGAGCTTCATCACCTCGCTCGACCAGCTGCCCGAAGAGTTCCAGGACCGGCGCGGCGAGTTCCAGGTCAACGACGACGGGTACGTCGTCTGGGTCGGCGAGGGCAACACCTACCAGGACGGTGTCAGCAAGAACCTGTGGGGCACGTCGAGCGACGAGGTCACCTGGGGCGGTTCGGCCGCGCGCTGGGGCATGCCGCTGATCGAGCTCGATGAGAACGGCGGAAACAAGCTGCAGCAGATCGGGCGCTCCGAGCCCGACGTCTCGCTCGGGCTCCTGAACCGGTTCCGTTGGGGCGGCATCTCGGTCTACTCGCACATCTGGGGGCAGTTCGGCGGCAAGATCTACAACAACACCCGCCAGCGCCTCTACCAGGACCAGCGCCACGCCGACCTCGACCAGCGCGGCAAGGACGAGGGCCTCAAGAAGACCCTCGACTACTACCAGGCCCTCTACAACGCCAACGTCAACACCTCGCACTTCGTCGAGGACGGCACGTTCATCAAGCTGCGCGAGCTGGCGGTGACGTACACCCTCTCGCCGGAGCGCGTGCAGTCGCTCGGGCTCGGCCGACTGGGTGCCTCGCAGGTCTCGTTCGGGCTGATCGGCCGCAACCTCTTCACCTGGACCGACTACACGGGCTTCGACCCCGAGGTGGGCACGGTGCTGCAGCGTGACGATTCGTTCGACTATCCGAACCTGCGCACCATCACGGGCCAGTTCTCCATCACCTTCTGAGCGAGACGACGATCATGACCAAGCTTGCTAGAATCGGTGCGGGAGCCCTGGCCGTGGTGGCGCTCGCCGCCTGCCAGGACCTCGCCGTCACCAACCCGAACGAGCCGGACGCCGAGCGCGCGCTGGCCAATCCCGAAGACGTCGAGACGCTGGTGATCAGCGCGTGGAACCCGTACTGGGCCCGCACGCACACCTCGGGCTCGTCGGTTCTGTCCATGCCCAACATCGCCGACGAAGGAACGGCGACCTACGCGAACAGCGCGTCGCTCGAGCTCTCGTCCGAGCCCCGCGTGGCGCTCAACAACAACCCGCTCGCGGACGCGCACGGCATTCCGCGCTTCCAGTGGGAGGACTGGTACCTGGCGCTCGCCAACGCGAACGAGGGACTGCGGGCGATCGACGCCGGCCTCGATATCGTGGTGAACGGCGAAGATCGCACCCACCGTACCCGCGTGTTCGCCAAGTACATGCAGGGCATCGCGCTGGGCTACATCGGGCTGCTCTTCGACCGCGGCTACATCGTGACCGAAGAAACCGATCTCGACGAGGGCCTCGAGCTGGTGCCCTACACGGAGGTCATGGCCCAGGCGAAGCAGTCGCTCCGCGACATGATCCAGCTGGCCGAGTCCGGGCCGGATTTCGTGCTGCCGGACAACATCTTCAACGGCCCGGTCGTCGACCGGGACTTCCTGGTACAGATGGCCTACTCGTTCCTGGTGCGCTTCGAGGTGCTCGAGGCGCGGACGCCGGCCGAGCGGGCCGCCGTGGACTGGGCGCAGGTGCTCCAGGACGCGGCCAACGGCATCACGGAAGATCACGTGATCCAGCTCCAGAACGGCGTGCGGGTCAGCTCGCTTCTGTTCTACCTGCAGAACGACGCGTCCTTCCAGATGCGCGCCGACTACAAGCACATCGGCTGGGCCGACGTGTCGGGCAACTTCCAGGCGTGGCTCCAGACGCCGGTGCCGGACCGCACGAAGTTCGAGATCACGACGCCCGACCGGCGCATCACGGGCGAGACGCCCACGAGCGACGGAAAGTACTACGAGTACCTGGAGGTCGAGCGGTTCCGGCCCGAGCGGGGCACGTACCACTTCTCGTGGTATCAGTGGAACCGCGCCGAGGGCCAGTACCAGACCGGCCTCTGGCCTCTGTACCGGGCGAGCGAGCTGCGGCTCTACGAGGCCGAAGCGCATCTGCGGCAGGGCAACGCCGCGGCCGCGGCGGCGATCATCAACGAGACCCGCGTACCGAACGGCGAGCTGCCGCCGGTCACCGCGTCCGGCGTGCCGCAGTCCGACGACTGCGTGCCGCGCACCGAGACGGGCGCCTGTGCCGACCTCGAGTGGGCGCTCTACTACGAGCGAACGATCGAGACGGCCGGCACCGACGCGCTCCTGAGCTTCCTGGACAAGCGCGGCTGGGGTCAGCTGGTCGAGGGCACGCTGCTTCAGCTGCCTATTCCGGCGCGTGAGCTCGAGAACGTCGGGCTGCCGGTCTACACCTTCGGAGGCGTCGGCGGGGATTCCTCGGCGCCGGGTGGTCGAGGCGGTTGATGCGCCCCGTTCGCCATTGACGTGAACACGCTGGGGCGGTCCTTCGGGGCCGCCCCGGCTTCTCGTACCAGGAAGAGTTTCGATGCGTGCAATGAAGAAGCCTCGATCGCCCGGGCGCCGGGCCGCGGCCGCTCTGTCGATGGTCCTCGCCCTCGTGGGGTGCGGGGGGATGGCGGGCAGCATGGACTCGGCGTCGGGCCTCCGGGTCGAGCTCGGCAGCTATTCCGCCGGCGATATCGCGGCGGAGTTCGGTGACCTGATGCGTCGCGAAGGGTTCGACATGGAGATCCAGAACGGCCCGCCCTCGATTCTCTATCAGACGGCGTGGAAGGCGTTCCTGCCCACCGAAGAGGAAGCCGAGGCGGGGGTCGTGGACGCGCGCACCCGAATCCGTCTGCGCGGCCGCTCGCGCGCCAGCACCGACTCGAACCCGCTCTACACGGCGACCTTCGAGGTCGAGCACCAGGTGCGTGTCGGATCGATGCAGGCCGAGTGGACCGAACGCCCGGCGGCTACGGATTTTCGAAACACCTATCGTGAACTCGCGCGGCAGCTGCGCGTCGAGCTGGAGTCGCTTCGCGGCATCGGTGGAGGCGTGTGACGATGAGACATCAGAGGCGCGGGTGGCTGACATGGTGTGTCGCCGCCCTCGGCACGGGCCTGGCGGCGTCGTCGTGCGGGGACTTCGAGACCCCGACGGGCGGAGTCGACGCCGAGGTCCGGGTCGTGCCGGTCATCGAGGAACTGGCGGCCGACTCGGTCGGCGCGGTGATCGCGGACGTGGGCTTCCGGGTGGTCGAGCGCAAGGGAGAAGATCCCCCTGTGCCGAACGTGCTCGTGGCGTTCTTCGCGCCTGCCGAACCGTGCGGCCGGGCGCTGCGACCGTCGGACTACACGGACGACGAGGGCCTGGCCACCACCGACTGGGAACTCGGCACCGAGGTCGGCGAGTGCGTGCTCAACGCGCAGGCCGTCTCGAGCGCCGGCGGCGTGTTGGCCACCTCGGCGACCCGCGTCCAGGTCGTGGCCGGGCAGGGCGACGCGATCACCTGGCTCAACCCCGGAGAGGCCCGCGACGGTACGGGGTCGTTCGCGGCCTCGGGCGGCGAGTACGCGGTGCTCGACCGGTTCACGCACGACGTGCCGTGGCGGTTCCGGGTCGTCGAGGGCCCGCTGCGTACCGCGGGCGATGCGTTCGGGTCCGAAGGCGCGCGGACGCTGATTCCGGACGGCGCGCCCGGGGCCGCCGAGGTCGTGATGGAGTCGGGCTGGGGCGTGTTCGAGACGCTGCGCGCGTGGGTGTGCGCCGACGGCGCGACGACGTCGGTCCGGGTCTACCGGCCCGCGTCTGCGACCGACCCCGGCCCCGGTTGCTGAGTGGCGGTCGGGCGCGGCGCTGCGATCCTGACGGCTTTCTGACAGGTCGGCGGTGCCACGGGCCGGGGTTCTCGGCGTATCTTCCGATACCATGGCCCCTTCACGTCCACGTCGACCCGGCTCCCGCACGGCGGTAGTCGCGGGACTGCTCGCGCTGTCGGTGGCGTTGACCCTCGCCCTCGGGTACCAGGCGGTCGACGCCCACCGGTCGCACCGGAGCGTGGCCGAAAAGGCGGTCGGCGAGCAGGCACACTTCGCCGTCTGGGAGTTCGGCGGAGCGTCGCAGCGTGAACTTTTCACGGGCTTTCTGAGGCCGGGGCTCGACGTCGCGGGTGCGGTCGGGGGCAAGTCGCTCGACGCCCCGTTCGGCTCGGTCGTGACCCCGGGCGAGGTCAGCCGCGAGAAGCATTGGTGCTGGCCCGCCTGTGCGGTTTCGCTCTTCCGTGCCGATCGAGACGGGGCTTCGATCGAGGTCCTGGAGCCCGACGAAGCGATGCCGGCCGGTCGCCCGCGCGACGCGACGCCGGCCGAGGCCCGCATCGTACGGGGCCTGATCGAGGGGGGCCGCGCGCTGATCGATGCCGAATGGGACCAGGGCGTGCGCATGCTCGACGACGGGCGTCTGGTGGCGTGGCGGTGGGGGCACGAGGCGCCTACCCTCTACGGGTTCTTCGCCGCAGGCGCGGCGCTCGCCCCGCACTTCGCCAAGGTCTTCACGGGTACCCCGCTGTTGCCTCCGGTGCTGACCGCCGGGCGCCCGAACGACGTGTTGCTCACCGCGCGGTCCTTCACCGCCGACGGTACCGAGCTCTTCGCGGCGGGCGCCGGCAACGGCTCGCCGTACCAGGCGCGGCACGCGCTCGGCCCCGCGTTCGGCGATCTCCAGGTCGAGGTCGCGCTCCGACCCGAGATCGCCGCCGGTCTCGTCATCGGGGGGCTGCCGCAGAGCCGGTTGCCGTGGATTCTGGGGCTGATGGCCCTGACGCTCGGGCTCCTGGCCGTGTCGATTCTGCAGATTCGTCGGGAATCGGAGCTTGCGGGGCTGCGGGCGGATTTCGTCTCGAGCGTCTCGCACGAGCTGCGCACGCCGCTCGCGCAGATTCGCATGTTCGCCGAGACCTTGCTGCTCGGACGCGTCCGGAGCGAGGCGGAAGAGCGCCGTTCGATGGAGATTCTGGTGGGCGAGTCGAGGCGGCTCACGCACCTCGTCGACAACGTGCTGCTGTTCTCGCGGGGTGAGCGGGGCGCCATGCGTCTATGCCCCTCCGAGGTCGACCTCTCGGCGCTGGTGCAAGACGTGGTCGAGACCTTCGAGCCCCTCGCCGCAGCCGCGCGTTCGACCCTCATGGTGAGTGTGGAGCCGGGCATCGTACGCCAGGTCGACGGCGACGCGGTACGTCAGGCGCTGCTCAACCTGCTCGACAACGCCATCAAGTACGGCCCCGCGGGGCAGACGGTACGCGTCGACCTGGCCTCGGACTCCGAGGGGTGGGTGCGCATCGCGGTCGCGGACCAGGGGCCTGGCGTGCCTCGCGACCAGCGCCGCATCTGGGAGCCGTATGTTCGCCTCGACGGCCACCGCGAATCGGCGGTCGCGGGGTCGGGCATCGGCCTGGCGGTGGTACGGCAGGTGGCCGAGGGCCACGGCGGCCGAGCGTACGTCGAGGGTGCGGACGGAGGCGGCGCCCGCTTCGTCGTCGAGCTGCCCGCGGCCGCGGCGCGCACCCCGCAGGAGGCCTGACGTGGGCCCGCGCATTCTCGTCGTTGAAGACAACGAAGACCTCGCTTTCGGCTTGCAGAACAACCTCGAGATCGAGGGCTACGAGGTCGAGGTCGCGCGCGACGGCACCACCGGCCTCGAACGCGCGCGCTCGGGGCACCCCGACCTCCTGATTCTCGACCTCATGCTTCCCGGGCTCGACGGGCTCCGGGTGCTCCGCACGCTGCGGGGCGAGGGCCTCGACCTGCCCGTGCTCATACTCACCGCGAAGGGTGAAGAGGCCGACAAGGTGCAGGGGTTCCGCACCGGCGCCGACGACTACGTCACGAAGCCGTTCGGCGTGCTCGAGTTGATCGCCCGCGTACGGGCGCTGCTGCGTCGCACCGAGTGGGGTTCGCGAGCGAGCGACGGCGTGGAGCGCTTCGGCGAGATCGAGGTCGACCCGGCGGCGCGCCGGGTCTGTCGGGCCGGCGACGAGGTCGCGCTGACTCCGAAGGAGTTCGACCTGCTTCTCGCCCTCGTGCGCCGTCAGGGCGCCGTCGCGTCGCGCGACACGCTGCTCCAGGAGGTCTGGGGATACCGGAATCCCGTGAACTCCCGTACCGTCGACACGCACGTGGCCGAGCTGCGCCGCAAGCTCGAAGACGACCCGTCGGCTCCCCGCTGGATTCTCACCGTCTACAAGGCCGGATACCGCTTCAACCCGCCCGAATCGTCGTCCTGACAAAGTCCTGACGGGCTTCGGACCCGTCGCGGACCACGCGGTCGACCGCATGCGCGAACGTCCAGGTGAGTCTTGCGTTCCCCTCGGTGCGGACGATGACGATGACGACGCGATACCTGGGCCCGATCTTCCTGCTCCTCTCGCTTCCTGCCCTCGTGAGCGCCCAGGCCAGCCTGCGGTCGCCCCTCGGGCAGCCGGTGGCGGTGGCCTCGCCCGACCTCGAGGTGGTGCCCGAGCGAGGCGGCCCGATCGTGATCGACGGGCGAGTCGACGAGGAGGCATGGCTCGAGGCCCCGGTGCTGCCTGCGACCCAGCACTGGCCGGAGTTCGGCACGGACCGCACCGCCCGTACCCGGTACCGCGTGCTGCACGACGAGCAGTACCTGTACGTGTCGGGCGTTTTCCACGCCGAGCCCGACGACGTGCGCGGCATCAGCCTCTACCGCGACCGTTGGAACGGTGACGACGCGGCCGACGTGTTCGTCGACGGCAACGCCGACGGGGTCACGGGCCTGCTCTTCGTCACCACCCCGCTCGGCATACGGCTCGACAGCGAGATCAGGAACGACGCGACCGACGCGGGCGGCGTCGACGGGCAGAACGACGACTGGAACGGCTTCTGGGACGCGAGCTCGGCGATCATCGACGAAGGCTGGTCGTTCGAGATGCGGATCCCCTACGAGACCCTGGGCATGTCGGCGGCCGAGGGCCCCCCGAGCGTCGGGCTGATCGTCTCGCGGCACCACGCCGCCACCGAAGAGCGGGACATCTTTCCGGCGATCCCCCCGCAGTGGTCCCGCTCGCACGCGAAGCCGTCGATCGCGCACCGGCTGAGGCTGCCCGCCGCCCGTCCCGGCACGCCGCTCTTCGTGACCCCGTACCTGCTCACCGGGGCCGAGCGAACGCGTGACCTCCAGGCAGAGGTCGCGACCCGCCCCGAGACGAGCGTGCCGTTCGAGGTCGGGGGGGATCTGCGGCTGGCCCTCGGTCGCGGGCTGACGCTCGATCTCACCGCGAACACGGACTTTGCGCAGGCCGAGTCCGACGCGCTCCAGGTGAATCTGGATCGCTTCAACCTCTTCTTTCCGGAGAAGCGGCAGTTCTTTCAGGAGCGGTCGGCGAACTTCGAGTTCCAGATGGGCTCGGAGATCCGGCTGTTCCACTCACGTACGATCGGCCTGGACGGCGCGGGCCGTCCGCAACGCATCTGGGGCGGCGGCCGCCTGACGGGGTCGGTGGGGGGCTGGGAGGTAGGCGCGCTGTCGCTCCAGGTCGCGGACGGTGCGGGCGGGGCGGGCGAGAACGACGGAGTGCTGCGCCTGGTTCGGAGGCTGGGCAACGGCGGATCGTACCTCGGCGGCATCGCCACCTCGCGCCTCGCTTCAGGGGGTGCCAGCGCCCTCACCTTCGGCGGAGACGCGCAGCTGCAGCTGGCGCAGGACGACTTCCTCACCGTACAGGCGGCGTTGACGTCGGGCGGCATCGAACGCGACGGCGCCGGTGAGGGGGGCGGCTCGACCCTCGCCGATCGAGGCGCGGTGCGGGTCGCCTGGGAACGCCGCCGCATCGACGGACTCACCTGGGCCATCGAGGGCGTACGCTCGGGCACCGCGTTCCGGCCCGGGCTGGGATTCGAGGCCCGCGACGCGTTCACGAGCGGCATCGTCGATCTCTCGTACGCCCGCCGGCCCGGCGCCGGCTCGAGGCTGTCGCGCTGGCGCCTGATGCTCACCACGCGGGGGTACTGGGGCACTGGAGACGGAAGGCTGCAATCGGCATTGCAGCGCTTCCGAGGCCAGCTCTTCTTCCGGAACGGCACCTTCCTGAACGTTGCGCTGAACGTCACGCGCGAAGATCTCGACCGGGCGCTCACCCTGCCCGGCGCGACGGTTCCCGCCGGCAGCCACCGGGGTGTCGACCTCTACACCTTCGTAGATCTGCCCCGATCGGGGCGCTTCAGCAGCGCGATCCTGCTCTTCGGGGGAACGGCGTTCGACGGGTACCGCCTCGAGGCCCGCATCGAGCCACGCCTCAACTTCTCGCGGTACCTCACCGTGGGTCCCGACCTGCATCTGCAGAGGCTGCTCTTTCCGGACCGGGGCGAGACGGTCTACGCGGATCGCGTGGGCCTCCGGGTGCAGGCTGCCCTCGACGCGCGCTTCAGCGCCGAGACCTTTCTGCAGTACAGCCGGGCGCAAGACCGACTCGCCGCGAACGTGCGGCTACGGTATCACCGAGGCGAGGGGCAGGACGTGTATCTGGTCTACGAGGGGGTGCGCGATCTGGCCGACCTGACCGACCCGGCCCAGCGCGTGCTCGGTCGCACCGACGGACGGCTGCTGCTCAAGGTGACGCACACCTTGCGCTGGTGAAGTCGGGCGCCCGCCAGGTCAGCCCGCGAAGGCGGCGTGGGCGTGCGAATCGGCGGTGAAGGGCAGGGGATCGGGGTTCGCGAGCGAGGCCGCATCGGAGTTCCATGAGGTCACCAGCAGGAAGTGCGTCCGGCCCTCGAGCGTACGCCGCAGGAGAAGCGCATCGTGACACCCTCGTGCGCGTCGGTACCGGGGGATCACCGTCTCGGCGAGCGACCGGTACCGCGTCGCCGCGTGCGCCGTGGGCACCGACTCGTGCCAGACGCGGGTCACGGCGGGCTCAGGCTCGGCCAGCCGCTGATAGGCCGCGCCGCCGTCGAGCGGCGTCCAGCGCCGCACTCCCCACTTCCTGACCAGTCCCTCGCGCACGTAGGGGTCGGTGCGTGCAAAGGCCTCGACCGCCTCGCGCGACGAGGCCTCGAGCAGAAGCAGCGCGTGGTCCGTGGGCTCGGCCAGCACGCCCTCGAGCACCAGGTCGCCACGCCCCTCGGCCGCACGGGCGTGCGCGACGTGTTCTCTGCGGAGCGCCATGTGGCGCTCGAGGAAGTCCGGTACGACGTCGTAGAGCAGCAGGTAATGCATGGAAGTCC
>CBFGQV010000041.1:0-13068 GCA_965651045.1 uncultured bacterium | reverse complement strand
CGTTGTTCGCCCAGCGGCCCGAGTGGCGCCTCGTCGGTCCGCCCAGTGTGGCGGCTCGCGTCGCGCCCGACCGGGTGCTGGACGGTGACAGCATCGAGGTCGGTGCGTTCGCGATCATCGCGATCCCGACGCCCCATACCGACGACCACCGATCCTACCGCATTCGTTGGCGGGGGCGCGTACTCTTCTTCACCGGCGACACGGAGGACCCGTCGGCCGTTCCTGTGGAGCCGCGCATCGACGTGCTCTTCGTCACGCCCTGGCTGAACTGCGCCTTGACGCGATCCGGCCGCGCGGAGGGCTGGGACCGGTCGGTCACGTACCATCGGAGCCCCGACGGTACGGATCAGGCGTGCGGGGCGTCGGAGGTGCCGGAGCAGGGTGCGCGGTTCGAGATCGTTCCGCAGGTCACCGATTCGACGGACCTGCCCGAGCTTGCCCTCGGCGCCCAGATGGGCCATTTGAATACGTACGCGAAGACAGACCCTCAGCCTTTGTGAGGAGCCGAATGAGGAATCGTCCGGTCGTGCATTCGCTCGCATTCGTCGCGCTGGTCGCCGCGGCGACCAGTTGCGCCCCCGCCGACGACGCCGGGGAGGCGTCTGTGGATGAGTCCATGGCGACCTCCGAGGCCCCGCAGGTCGGCCTCGTCGAGGTGGTCGCGCGCGGGCTCACCTTCGATGCTCCCGACACGGTGGCGCCGGGCTGGACCACCTTCCGACTGATCAACCAGTCTCCGATGGTGCACTTCGCCATCGTCGAGAGAATGCCCGAGGGGCGTGGAGTGGCGGAGCAGCAGGCGGAGGTCGCGCCGCCCTTCCAGCGGGGCATGGACCGGATCGCCGAGGGCGACATGGACGCGGCGATGGCGGCCTTCGGCGAGCTTCCGGAGTGGTTCGGAGAGGTCGTGTTCCTCGGTGGGCCGGGGCTGACGTCGGCAGGTGTCACGAGCGAGGCCACGATGTGGCTCGAGCCCGGCACCTATCTTCTCGAGTGCTATGTGAAGACGGACGGAGTCTTCCACAGCTTCAACCCCGATGCCAACATCGTTGCCATGGTTCACGAGTTCACGGTCGCGGGTGAGGAGACGGCCGTTCCCGAACCGGCGTCGGACCACGACGTCGTCATCTCGTCCGAGACGGGCTTCGAGTTGACGGGTGCCCCGAGCGCGGGCTCGAACACGTTCCGCGTGACCTTCGCGGACCAGACGGTCTATGCGAACTTCGTCGGCCACGACGTGCACGTGGTCCGGCTCGGTGAGGGCGTGGCGATGGACGAGATCGAAGCCTGGATGAACTGGTCGTCGCCCGGCGGACTGAACACTCCCGCCCCAGCCACCTTCGTCGGCGGCCTCAACGACATGCCCGCCGGGGGTGTGGGCTACTTCACCGTCACGCTCGAGCCCGGCAGCTATGCGCTCGTGGCCGAGGTGCCCGACGCGGCAGCCAAAGGAATGTTCGTCACGTTCGACGTGCCCGGGCCGATGTAGCCTCGCTACAGGGCGATCGCGGAGGAGAGCCGGCGATTCGAGGGCCTTGTTACGGACGAATGGAAACGTCGCCAATTGGCGACGGAGCGCGCCCTTAGCAGGTCCTGCGCTCCCGCCAGATCACCGGCCCCAGCCGCGATCCAGTCGCTCCTGCAGCGTCCGGAGACGCGGATCCTCGCGCACGCTTTCCCACTGCCGGGTGAAAAGGTAGCGGATCGCGAGGCTCGGCCAGTAGCTGTACTGGAGGTCGTGGCTATGGAAGTCGACCTCCTCGAAGGAGGCGAACGCGCGGTCGGTGGCTCCGAGCGCGAGGTGGACCAGCCCGGCGTCAAACGGCGACGCCTCTCGTTCAATCCAGTGGAGGAGGTGGCGTGCGGCATCGGCGTCGCCCCTCTCGGCCAGTGCGACCGCACGCAGGGCGACCGGCGCCGACGGTGCCCATGGAATGCTGAGTCCGTCCAGAATCGAGATCCCCTCCTCTGTCCGCTCCATGCACATCAGTGTGATGCCCTCGAAGAGTGCCGCGGACACATAGCTTGGTTGGAGCTCCAGCGTGCGTCGTGACTCGGCGAGCGCTTCGTCGAGTTCGCCATTGATCAGGTGTGCGATGGCGAGGTTGCACACGACTTCGGGTGAGAGGGGATTCAGCTCCACGGCTCGCCGCGCCGACGCCAGGGCCGCCTCCGGGCGACCGGCCAGGTAGAAGTGCACGCTCAACCAGTTGTGGGCGTCGGCGTAACCCGGCTTCAACTGCACCGCCCGGAGCAGTCCTCGCTCCGCTCCAACCACATCGTGCACCTGCCCGAGCAGACGACCGTGCGCCGCGTGCGCCTCAGCGAGCGTGGGGGCCAGTTCGAGTGCGCGTTCGATGCAGCGCTTCGCACGCGGAAGCACGTCGGCCGCCTCCCGGTACCCGTAGGCGTGGAGTAGGCCGAGGGTATCTGCGAGCCCGACCCACGCGAGCCCATATCCCGGATCGATATCGATGGCCCGCTCGAAGTGTGAAACGGCGCGGTCCATCGCGTCGTGGGATCGCTGCTCCAGGCTCATTCGCCCCTGCGCGACCCACCGATAGGCCTCCAGGCTCTCGGTGGGGCGGCGCTCGACCTGCTTGCGTTCCTCCATGCTGAGGGTGAGTTCGAGCGTGTCGGCTATGCCGCGCGCGATCTCGGCCTCCATCTCGAACACCTCCCGCGCGCGTGCACGACGGCGATAGACCTTCGCCCATATCTGTCGTTCCTCGGTTGCGTCGACCAGCCGGACATTGGCTTGGACAGCCTCTTCCGAGACCAGGGCCTCGCCCTCGAGCACCCACTCGACTGCGAGCGTCCGGGCAATCTCAGCGATGGGTTGCGTCGTATCGCGGAAGCGCTGTACCGAGGTGCGGGCAACCACCCGCAAGTGAGCGATGTCGGAGAGCCGGGTGAGCACCCCCGCGTGGATTGCCTCGGCGAGCGGACTGCCCCCGTCGACACCAAGACGATTGAACGGCAGGACGGCGATACTCGCGCCCCCTGGGCCAGCCGCGTGCTGGGCGGCGGGAGGTGGGAGGCCCTTGAGGGCGGCCCGGAAGGCCTCCTCATGCTTCGGGCCGAGCTCCTCACCCAGAAGCCTTGCATGTCGGTCGGCAACGCGACGGGCCTCCGTGCGGTTCCCAACCTGGTGCATCGTCGTGACGAGTCTCCGCGCCACGCGAGAGTCGAGGGGATCGTTCTCCAAACTCATCCGCCACCAGTGCCCGGCACGATCGAGCTCGCCTCGATGTTCGGCCTGCCTCGCCAGCTGCTCGAGTGCGTCGCGGTAACGCCGCCTCAGCCCGTCGCGCTCCGTCTCCACCCACATGTCGAACGCCCGCGCACCGTCAAGATAAAAGCCGTCGAGAAAGGGGCCGCCGAACTCCCGGGTGGCCCCCTCGGGGTCGTCGCGTGCCAAGCAGGCGTCGAAACGCCACACGTCGCAGTCCAGGTCGGTGTCGCCGAGCCGCAGGCGGTCCCCCTCCGAAATCAGCATGCCGGTGCCGACCGCCTTTCTCACGTGATAGACGGTGGACGTCAGGCGGTTCCGGCCCGTCGGCTCGTCCACGTCGGGCCACAGCATACCGATCAGGCGCAAGCGGCCGGTGGTGCGAGCCGGCGTCAAGGCGAGAACGGCCAGGAGCGCGAGCGCGTGCCGCCGGGAACCGAGGCTGGACGGTCTGTGGTCGTTCTCGACGGTGAGGCCGCCCAGCAGCTTGAGGTCGAACATCGTGGAGTGCGTTGATGCTCCGTTGATACTTGTGTGAGGGTCGGTTGAGGAGTGTCGGTTACCGTGGGTGGCAACGCAACGCTTCCACCCCACGAGAGGCATCATGAACCTTCTTCCAAGGACGCTACTCGTCGTCGGGGCACTGACCATCGCGGCCTGCGCGGCCCCGTCGGTGCCCGACGCCGATTCCGGCCAGTCCGACTCGCCGCTCGCGGCGGCACCCCCCGTGTCCGCCCCGATGGCCGCGTTCCAAGCGTATCACCAGGGATTCGAACGTGACGCACTAGGCTGGTACGGGGGCGAGACCGGTGGCGAGACCGGGTGGTGCGGCTTCGTGCGGCACCGAGTCCGGCCCGACGAGGGGCCGCCTGCCTCGGCGGGGCGCGGGTACGCGGTGGTCGGAACCGGGCCCTGCAATCCGTTCTGGAGCGACCTGGGCGTTCCGGGCGGCGCGCCCTACGGACCCGGTCCCGACCGCGTGCTCTACTACGATGCCTGGCCTTCGGGGGGCATCGTGAGCGAGCTCGACGTCTTCCTCGACCCCGACTGGGCGAGCCTCCACCAGGGCACGTTCGATCCCGCCGTGATCGCGGAGGTCGCGCTGACGCTCCGCCCGCTCGTGCCCGGGCAGGTCGTCTTCACGCGTCCCCACTACCTCGTGCCCATCGAAGCCGCCGAGGAGAGCCAGACCCTCGAGATCCTGGGTCACCGCATTCGCGAACCTGGATGGTACACCTTCCGCTTTCGCACGCGCGAGATGAAGGGTGAGCTCGTCGTCACGTTCGAACTCGCCCGGAACCAGGGTCGGAGCTTGACCGGAGAGCGCACGTTGCCCGCGATGGAGCTTCAGGGTCCCGTGAAGGTACCCGTCGCGGCCGCCGTGCAGGGCGCCGAGCACGGCAATGGCCACCTCTGGTTCTTCGATATCGCGGCGGGGCTCGACCTGCCGATCGACGAGCACCGCGTCCGACCCGGAGGCGACCGATGACGACGAGACAGATCCTTCCCTCACTCTCGCTCGTGGCGCTTCTCTCCTGCACGGGCGATGGCCCGACGCCGCCGGGAGACGTCGAAGACCTGGTGGCAAGGGTGAGCGTGAGCGTCACCACGAGCGGGACAGACACCGACCCCGATGGCTACACCGTGAGCCTCGGCTCTCGATCGATAATCGTAGGGCCGCAGGGCACGGTTGCGTTCGACGACGTGCCAGGTGGCGAACACGTCGTGCGGCTGAGCGGCGTGGCCGAAAACTGCACGGTGCTCGACGGACCCGAGCGCACCGCCAGGGTGGTGACTGCAGGCGGCGCTCAGGTGAGCTTCGGCGTAAGATGCGACCCTATGTTTGGCGACTCGTTCGCCACCGTTCCCTGTACGGAGCTCACTACCGAGGCGGCGTCCGCGGTCCCCCTGGACTCGGTCCGCCTCGGTCGGTTGCCGGCCAGCCTGGAGCCACCCGTACTCGCCCGGGTGGTCGCAACCGACGGTGACGCCACCGGCTACACGCGCGTGATCGTGGACGGCGCACTCGAGGCGGTGCTCGTGGCCCCTTTCCATCCGGGAGACCTTGGCGGTGGAACGGTCACGGTGCGGGTGACGGACGGCACGCGGGCGTGCGCACCGCTCGACTGGACGGTCGAGCCGCTGCCTCCGGCCTCGGGAGCCACAGCTCGGGTCGTGGAGCTTCTCCAGGAGATCGTCGATCGCCAGGCAGCTCAGCTGGAGAGCTCGCGAGAGGAGCTCGTGGACGCGCAGGTGGGGGACCTGCCGCAGGCGCTGATTCCGCTGGCGGCGGTGCAGAGGGCGATATCCCATCCGGACAACGAGAACTCCCTCGCCGCCATCGCGGCCCGCACCGGGACGATGGCCACCGAGGCGGACCTCGCTGTGGTCGACAGAACCCTGGACGTGATTGGTGTCGAGGCCGCATTGGAGGCAGCTCTAGGCGCTCTGCCTGGGGCACCGGAGCGTCTGCCGGGCCCGGCCGGGGTCGGAACGCGCCTATGCACGCCCGATGCGATCGGCAACGACACCGGCCTGCTCGACGCTTGCATGGACGCCCAGGCCTCGGCCGTGTTCGAACTCAATGGTGCTTCCGGAGAGTATCTGGGCGACCTGGCCGAGGTCACCGAGGTCTTGGGGTTCGCGGGGGGCGTGGTCGGCGCCGGCGCCAGTGTGACGGGGCTCGTGGCCTGGACCGCGCTGAACGTGAAGGAGCGAACGGCGGGGCTGCTGCCGGGGCGGCTCGTCAGCCTGACGTATGACGCTTCGCCCACCGATTTCGAAGAGGATCGTCCCGGTCCCGGCTCGTGGCACGACGCCCAGCTCACCGCGGCAAGCGAGGGGTGGGACCTCGGGAAGGAAGCGCTCGAAGCCATCCTCAACACGAGAGGTGCGGGCTCTTCCCTCGGTACGAAGTTCGACGATCTCATCGAGCGGGATCCGACGAAGATTATTGAGGATGTAGTGAAAACCGCCGGTCTCGAGGCCCTCCTGGACCAAGGCACGCCGCTCCAGATCGAGCCCGAAACCTTCGGACCCGTGTCCATCAGGCCCGACCGGTGGTCGGAGGCGACCATGCACGGCTCTGCCGCACAGCTCGTCGGCCATGACGAGTTCGAACCCCTCGAACCGGGTCTCGCGCTCCTTTCCGTCCGGACCGAGGACGGCGAGTTCGGCGGCCGCCAGCTTGCCGAGCAGAAGGAGATCACGGTGCGTGAACTTTCACTCACCATCGAGCCCGACACCGTTTTCGTGGAGGCGGACGACGTGGTGTCTTTCGTGGTCACGGTGCACGATTCCTACCGGCCCGACTCGGTCGACATCCGGCGATCTATTCCCTTGCAGGGCATGGCCGAGATCACCTACCGCGGTGAGGGGTCCGACACCCACGACGTGCTGTATGTGGCGCCTCCCGAGCCCGACTTCGACGAGGACGACGAGCTGACCTTGTACCACACCGCGGTCGGCGGCGCGCGCCAGTACGGGCCGGAACGCGAGGCTGTGGCGGTCATCAAGTTCGGCGACGTGACCATCGAACCGGAGAGCGGATGCCTGGTGGCCGGCGACACGCTCGCGTTCACGGCCGAGGTCGAGGGTCCGGAAGACCAACGCGTTCACTGGAGTGTGGACGTCGGCGAGATCGACGAGGACGGAGTCTACCGCGCGCCCGACCCGATCCCCTCGGGCGTCCAGACGGCCACGATCCGGGCCAAGAGCGTCGCCAGGCCGCGGCTGGCCGAAGAGGTCACCATTCAGCTCGGCGGGTGCGAGTGCGGCTGGTCCGTGACGCTCGACGGTGAGACGTTCGAGGGCGGGCCCGGGGGCTCGATCACCTTTCAGGAGACCGTTCCGGGAGGGGATTTTGAGTTGCTTGCGGGCATCCGGTTGAACACCGCCGATGGTCAGGTCCTGCACATCTCTGCCGAGGAGGGGGGCACGGAGCCGGTCGGCGGGCCCGCGAGCTACGATGCCAAGATCGCCGGCAACATCGGAACCGAGGTGTCATCTCCGTTCATGGGGTACGGGACACGCTATCCGGGACCGTACGTAGGTGACATGCCCGAGTGGGCCGTGGCGAGGGCCACGCTCCTGGAGTACGAAATCGCGACGACTTTGAGCGGATTCGTAGTCGGCCGTGTTGTGCTGCACGAGAATGAAGTTTCACTGGACGAGGCGCCTCGCGTAGACTTCGCGGCAACCTTCCACGTGACGATTCCGGCCGACTACTCGGAAACCCTTCGCTTCTACAGAACGTTCACCTGCGAGATTCCCGGAGGGGGATGACGTCGAGGCGCCGTGTCACCGAGGTATGTTGTGGGAGAGGGGCCGAGCGAGAAGTGATGCGCCCGCGTCAGGGAAGAAACGAGGCCGATATGGAGGCCTGACAGCACGCCGGCACCTGCCCCTTGAGCCACTCCAAGGCTTTCCGGGCCTTGACCAGGAAATCGGGGGTGGCCGGGACCTCGTGATACGCCGGGTGCGTTGCCCAGATCTCGGCGATGCGGCGATCGATGGCCAGAGCCTCGGCGGCCGACTCGACACGAAGAGGGTTCCTCAGGTTGTAGCCGTTCTGGTCCGATGGTGTTCGGAGGTGTATGACCGCCGCGTACCGCGCCACCTCCGCTTCCAGAGATCGTTCGAGCGCGTTCCAGATCGTTCCGGGCCCTGGCCAGTAGGCGCTGCCGTCGGGTGTGCCTCGGTCGCAGACCACGACGGCCGCATTGTCTTCGGCCGTGCTGGCCTCCAGTTCGCGCTGAACATGGTAGATCGCCCGTTGTGCGGCCCGGCGGTGCGCCGGCACATCGTCGCGTGGGAATCCCCCACGGAAGACCAGGCCCGCCGCCTCGGGAAGGACGACGACGTGGCGGCAGAACGAGAGCCGCATGAACTCGAGAATCGCAGTCTTCCCGGCGCCGGGGCCTCCGGTGACGACGACCATGCGGGTATCGTGAACAGTGGTGCAGGAGCAGGCATGCATGACCGTCTACGTACCTGATTCCCGCGGCGCTTGCAAGAAGGCGATACGGCGCTGCACCCTAACCCTCAGAGCTTTCCGATCGGCAGCGCGTCGCTCGACGGCAGTCGGAACACCCGTGCCCCTGGAGTCATGTCGTGGTCCCACGTGCGATTCTCACCGGCTTGTTCGCCGGCCTTCTCCTGACCCCGAGCCACGTGTCGGCTCAGACCCTGGCCCTCACCGATGTCGCCGTCGTATCGGTCGAGGACGGGACGGTCCGACCGGGCCTGACGGTCGTCGTCGCAGGCGGGCGCATTGCGGCGGTCGGGCCGAGTGCCGAAACGCCGATTCCCGACGGCGTCGAGATCGTGACAGGCGAAGGTCGCTACCTGATTCCCGGCCTGTGGGACATGCACGTTCACTCTTCGTCGGACCTCAACCAGCGGCACATCTTCCTTCCGCTGTACGTCGCCAACGGGGTGACCGGCGTGCGGGACCTGAACGCCGATTGCTTCGACCCGTGCGGCCCGTTGCAGAACCCGGTGGACACCGTGCGCGCGTGGACCCGAGACATCGAGGCGGGCGTGCTCGTCGGGCCACGCATCGTCGCGTCGAGCCCGATCATCTACCCGCCCGAGCCCGGTGAGCCGTCGAGCGTCCAGGCACCCTCGACCGAAGCGCACGGTCGCGCGCTCGCGAGGTTGCTCGCGGATCGCGAGGTGGACCTGATCAAGGTCTACGACGGGGTGCCGCGAGAGGCGTTCATGGGGCTTCTGGCCGAAGGCCGGAGCCTCGGGTTGCCGGTCGTCGGGCACGTGCCCCTCTCCGTGCCGTCGACGGAGGCCGCTCGCGCGGGCATGCGCAGCATCGAGCACCTCTTCGGCGTCGTGGACGAGTGCTCCGACACCGAGGCCGAGCAGCGCCCTGCCGTCGTCGAGGCTCGTCGAACGGGCGACTTCGAGGCCGTGTTCCAGAACCTCTTCACGAGCTTCCAGCACTTCAGCCTCGAGAAGTGCCAGGAGGTCTATCGGGGGATCTCCGAGAGCGACACCTGGGTCGTGCCGACGCTGCTCGTTCACGGCATGAGCGCAGACCAGATGGCGTGGCGTCATCATCCGGGCATACGCTACCTGCCCAGAGACGAGGTCGAGTATTGGATGGGATCGCTGTCGGAGCTGGCGTTCGGGCCGGGGGAACTCTCTCCGTGGCCCTACATTCAGATCCGCATGGGGCTGATCACCCGTGACCTTCGCGACGCGGGCGTTCCGATCCTGGCCGGGTCGGACGCCCTGGCGCCCGGCGCGTTTCCCGGCTTCGGACTGCACGACGAGCTGGAGCTTCTCGTCGAAGCGGGGCTCACCGCCGCCGAAGCGCTTCGGGCCGCGACACTGGAGCCGGCGCGCTACCTCGAGGCGACCGACTCGCTGGGCTCGGTCGAGCCCGGCAAGGTCGCGGACCTCGTGCTTCTGGACGCGAATCCCCTCGACGACATACGCAACACACGGCGCATCTCGGCCGTGATCGCGCGCGGGCGCCTCTTCGACCGGGCGGCGTTGGACGACCTGCTGGATCGGGCTGCAGAGGCTGCCGACACTCCGTTCGGCGTGCGCCGATGAGACGTCGCGAACCGCCGGCGATCGAAGACGCGCGCTACCGCGAACCGGCCCGTGCTCAATGCACGCTCTGCGGCTCTCGGGCTGCGCCGAGCCCCCGCGTGGCTTTCGGGCGCCGCTTCCTCGACTGCCCGGACTGCGGCCTCGTTCGTTCGGCGCCCGACGAGCTGCCGAGCCCGGACGACGAGCGCGCGCGGTACGCGACGCACGAAAACGACCCCGACGACCCCGGTTACCGCGCGTTTCTGGACCGCCTGGCGATCCCCCTCGGAGAACGCCTCGCCCCGGGGGCCCGTGGGCTCGACTTCGGCTGCGGCCCCGGCCCGACGCTCTCACGCATGCTCACGGAGCGCGGATGGCCCACAGTCGACTGGGACCCGTTCTTCGACCCGAACCCGGCGGTACTCGACGCGCGGTACGATTTCGTGACCTGCACGGAGGTGCTGGAGCACCTGCACGAGCCGATGCACACGCTCGAGCAGATCGCGGCGCTCCTGGAGCCCGGCGGGTGGCTGGGTGTGATGACGGGCGTCCTGGACGACGAGATCGCGTTCGAGGCCTGGTGGTACGCGCGAGACCCGACCCACGTGGCGTTCTATCGCCCGCGTACCCTCGTATGGATCGGGAAACGCTTCGGCTGGACGCTCGAGCGCCCGACGCGGAACGTCGCGCTCTACCGCGCTTCGTGACGCTCCGAGGGAAGCTCTGCACGGCCGTGCCGCCCCAACCCGCAACGAGATGGGCTCAAGTCACCATGGTGGTGGGCGCATGGCGGTTCGCCATGCGCGCGGGGTGCCCTACTTGTGCAGAGCTTCCCTGGCGCGTCGAGTCCCTTGCGGAGCCCCGGACCGTGGAGCATTGTGGCGCACCCGCCTTCCGCCGATCTCGCGGCCGCGATCCCCCACCGGTGGAGTTCCGATGCGTCTCGCCCCTGTACGTCTCGCGGTGCTGTTGTTCGGCCTCTCGTTGATCGTACCCCCCACGCGCGTGGCTGCGCAGGCTCCTTCGCATCCGCTCGATCATCTCTCGGCCGAGGAGCACTGGACGGCCTACCGCGCGATTCGCGAGTCCGGCCGTATCGGAGACGACGCGACCTTCCTCTTCGCGACGGTCCACGAGCCCCCGAAGGCCGAGGTGCTCGCCTGGCAGCCCGGTGATCCCCTCGCGCGCCGAGCGTTCGTGAATCTGACCGACGAAGGCACGGCCTATGAAGCCGTCGTGGACCTCGACGCCGGCACGCTCGTGAGCTTCGAGGCCGCCACCGAGACCCGCTACATGTTCGGGCCCGACGACTGGGGGATCAGCGACACGGTCCTGGAGAACGAGGAGGTGCGCGAACTGCTCGAGGCCCGGGGGATCACCGATTTCACGATGGTCCGCTGCGGCGGAGGATCGGCGGCCTACCTGGGGCAGGAAGACGAACTGGGTCGGCGGGTCGACCGCGTCACCTGCGGCAACCGCCTCGGGCGGGTGAACGGGCTGGGTGAGCCGATCGAGGGCATCGTCGCGGTGGTCGACCTCGAGACGCGTGAGGTGCTCGAGGTCGTGGACTACGGGCCGGCTCCGCGGCTGGGACCGATGGCGGAACACCACCCCGAAGCGCTAGGCCCGACGCGCGATCCGCTCCCCCCGATCGTGATCTCACAGCCCCAGGGCCGGGGCTTCACCCTCGACGGCAGCCAGGTGAGCTGGGAGTCCTGGCGCTTCCACTTCCGCATGGATCCGCGCCGGGGCGTGGTGCTCTCGCGGGTCGGGCACGAGGTGGACGGAGCGTTCCGGTCAGTCTTGTACCAGGCGTCGCTCTCGGAGCTCTGGGTTCCCTACATGGGGCCCGACCAGCCGTGGTCACACCAGGCGTACTACGACCTGGGCAGCTTCGCGTCGGCCTTCGAGGGCATCGCCGGCTCGATGGAGCCGGGGCAGGATTGCCCCGCGTACGCGCATTACATCGACAGCTGGGTCATGCAGCCCGACGGGTCTCCGCGTCGGGTGGCCAAAGTGGCCTGCATCTTCGAGCGTCCGGGAGCCGAGCCCGCCTGGCGTCACGGCACGGAGCACTACATCGAGAGCCGCGCCCGCACCGACCTGGTGCTGCGCATGATCATGCAGGCCGGCAACTACGACTACCTGTTCGACTGGGTGTTCAAGCAGGACGGGGGGATTCGCGTGAATCTGGCGGCCACCGGCATGGACCAGATCATCATGGTCGAAGCGGAATCTGCGGCTGCCGACCCGGGCGAGCCCGACGACCGGTATGGCCGCTTCGTCGCGCCCCATACGGTGGCCATGAACCACAGCCACTTCTTCAACTTCCGGCTGGACTTCGACGTCGACGGCACCTCCAACAGCCTCGCGGTCGATCGTATCGTCACCGAAGAGCTGCCGGCCGAGAATCCTCGGCGGAGCGTCTGGCGGGTCGAGACGCTGGTGCCCGAGCGCGAGTCGGAGGCCATGCGCACCTCGACCCTGATGGCCCCCGAGCACTGGCGGGTCGTGAACCCGTCTCGCATCGGTCCCCAGGGCTACCCCAGCGGCTATCTGGTCGAGGGCCACGGCGCCAGGACCATGCTGCTCGAGAGCGACTACATACGCCGGAACGCGGGGTTCACCGAGCACACGCTCTGGACCACCCCGCTCATGCCCGGCGAGCTGTACGCGTCGGGGCCCTACCCGACGAACGCCCCCGAAGACGAGGGGCTCGTGGCCTGGACCCGCGCGAACCGCGCGATCGCGAACACCGACATCGTGGTCTGGTACACGATCGGCTTCCATCACATCGCACGGCCCGAAGACTGGCCCATTCTTCCGATGGAGCTGCACGGGTTCGACCTGAAGCCGGCCGCCTTCTTCGAGCGGAATCCCTCCATCGACCTGCCGCCCCGGTAGCGCCCACCCCAACGAGGCACATTCATGCAGAAGCGCGAGATCAACCCGACCGACGTCGACGCCTTCATGGCCGCCGTGGCCGACATCGTGCCGATCTACGCGGCAGACGGGTGCAAGCCCTCGTGTACGCTCCTCGGTGTCGCCCGGTTGTTCGAGCCGGAGCTGATGATCGAGTTGGAGGCGACCGCGGTGGCGTGAACCGATCCGGTGCATTCTTCGCATGACCACGAGCCATGAACCATGATTCGCGTGAGCGCGCGGCGCAGGTCACACTGCGCTGTGCGTTCTGTGTCACTCGGAACCGCATCGAGCTCGAGCGGGCGCCCGACCGCCCGAAATGCGGCAAGTGCGGGCGGCCCATGCTGCTCGACCGCCCCGTG
>CBFGQV010000040.1:0-13203 GCA_965651045.1 uncultured bacterium | reverse complement strand
GAAGAGGGCATCACCCTGCAGGTCGGCCGAACCCACCAGGTGCGCCTCGTGCTCAGCCGTGAGGCCCTCGCCATCGAAGGCATCGAGGCGCGCGTCGAGCGAACGTCGGTGTTTCATCCGTCGCAGGTCGGGCCGGCGACGCTCCTCTCCGAGCGCACCGTGCAGTCCACGCCATTGGCCTCGCGCGACCTGATGGAGCTCACGACGCTCTCGCCGCTCGTGCGCTCGACCTCGGGCGGCGGCTTCTCGATCGCCGGGCAGAACGACCGTTACAACGCCATTCTGGTCGACGGCCTGGTCAACCAGGACGCCTTCGGGTTGACCCCCGGCGGTGTGCCCGGCGGACAGGCGGGCGCGAAGTTGCTGCCGCTCGACGCCGTGGCCCAGTACGAGGTCCTGGTCTCACCCTTCGACGCGAGTCTTTCGGGATTCGCGGGCGGAGTCATGAACGCGGTCACGCGCACGGGCACCAACCGCTGGGACCTGCGCGCCTCGGCCGTGCTTCGCGACGAAGCTTTGATGGGCGACCTGACCCTGCCGTCGGGCTCGGCCAAGGCGGCGGGCGTCGAACGCCACCTGCTCGCGCTCTCTGGGGGCGGGCCGATCGTCCGGGACCGCGCGCACTTCTTCGTGGCAGGAGAGTTCGAGCGACGACAGCGCACCCCGTCCGGGTTCAACCTCGGCCGTGACCCGGCCGAGCTGGTCGGCATTCTGCCCGACGCGGTCGAGGTCTTCCAGGGCTTCTTCGAGCAGACGCATGGGGTCGAGACCGGTCGCGCCGACGTGTACACGCTGGGGCAGGACCTGGCGAACCTCTTCGGACGGCTCGACTGGGACCTCGGCGACGACCGCCGCCTCTCGGTCCGTACCGTGCTGGCGCACGCGGAGAACGACGAGAGTCCGAACCGCGCTCCGTTCGACCCGTATGAGCTGTCGTCCAACGCGGTGCGGCGCTCGTCGACGCACCTCTCGGCGTCGGTGCAGTACTTCACCGAGCTCGCACCCCGACTCGGCAACGAACTCGCCTTCACCTTCCAACGCACGACCGACCGCTCCGATCCGGTCGAACCCTGGCCCCAGGTCGAGGCGGTACTGGAAAGCCCGGACGGCACGATCACGCCGACCCGCCCGGTGCGCGCCGGCGCCCAGTTCTTCGCGCAGCAGAACGACCTGGCGCAAACCTCGTTCCGGCTCTCGAACGTGATCACCCTGGACCGGGGGCGGCACACGTGGAGCGTGGGTGGGCAGGCGACGTGGTACGACATCAAGCACGCCTACCTTCCGGGCGCCAGCGGCGACTGGTACTTCGCGTCATGGATCGACGTGCTGAACAACGCCCCCCAGCGCTACCAACGCAGTCGCCTGCTCGAAGGGCAGAGCGACGCGGTGGCCTTCAACGTGCTCGAGGCGGGCCTCTTCGTGCAGGACCAGATACGGCTCGGGCGAGGATTCACGCTCCGGGCGGGCGTACGCCTCGAATCACCCTTCGTCATGGACGAGCCGGCCGACAACGAGCGCGTGCGGCTCTTCTTCGGGCGAAGCACGGCCGACCTGCCGTCGGGCATGCCGCTGCTCTCGCCGCGCGTAGGCCTGAACTGGCAGAGCGGAGGCGAACTCCGCACGCAGGTCAGGGCCGGCGCCGGGCTCTTCTCCGGCCAGCTCCCGCACGTCTGGCTCGCCAACGCGTTCCACAACACGGGGCTCCGGTCGGTGACCGACGTATGCTTCGGGCGCTGGACCGACGACCCGCCGACCGGTAACACCGCACCGCCTTTCAGTGCCACGATCGCCCCGGAAACCTGCGTGCTCGGGCAGCCGACCCAGGTTCGTACGGTCACGCTCTTCGACCGTGATTTCCGCTACCCCCAGTACGCCAAGCTCTCGGCGTTCGTCGATCGCGAGATCACACCGACGCTGAGCGCCTCCGTCGGCGTGATCTTCACGCATGCCATCAATCAGGTGCTGCTCCGCGAGCTCAACATTCTGCCCCAGAGCGAGGTCACCGTGCCGCTCGCCGGCTACGGCGGCAGCGCCCGCACCATCTTCGGGGTGGGCTCCGACGACGGGTTCTTCCCGGTGCGGCTGCTGCCCGGCTTCGATCAGGTGTTGCTGGCCACCAACGGTCAGGGAGACCGGGCGTGGTCGTTCAGCGCCGAAGTGCGCGGTGAGCTGCCGGCGAACCTCTCGGTCCAGGCCGGCTATGCCTACAGCCGAAGCTACGACCGGCAGAGTCTGAGTTCCGTGGACCTGCTGTCGAACTTCGGCCTGACGCCGACGCGCAACGACCCGAACGATCCGCCGCTCACGCCGTCGAACTTCGACCGGCCCCACAAGGTCGTTCTGTCCGTATTCGGCAGCCCGATTCCATGGCTGCCCGATACCGAACTGGCGCTCTTCTACACGGGCGAGTCCGGCTACCCCTTCTCGTACGTCTACCGTGGGGATCTGAACGGCGACGGGTACCCGGCCGCGGGGCCCGCCTTCGACCGGAACAACGATCTGCTCTACGTGCCGCTCGAGCCGACCAACCTGCCCTCGAGCATCGGCACCTACACGCGCCTCGCGGCCGCGCTCGAGACCGACCCCTGCCTGCGCGGCGCGCGGGGCAATTTCATCACCCGCAACGAGTGCCGGGCACCGTGGCAGAACCGCCTGGATCTGCGTATCGCGCACACGGCTCGCGTTCGCGGAAGCGAGGTCCGGCTCTCGGCCGACCTGGTGAACGTGCTCAACATGATCGACTCCGAGTGGGGACTGGTCCGGACGATCCCGGCCGTGTCGCCCCTTCTCGAGCCCCTCGAGCGCATTCCGATCACGAACGAGCTTCTCTCGGAGTGGGCCGCCGGCCTGCTTCCCTTCCGGAGCCCCGACGGCACGCTCGTCACCCCCGAGCCCTGGTCCATCGAGAGCCCGGCCTCGCAGTGGCAGGCGCAGTTCGGCGTTCGGGTCACGCTGCCGGCGCGGTGATCCCCCCGGAGATGGGCTACTCGAAGCGCAGCGCGTTCATCGGATCGACCCTGGACGCCCGGAGCGCCGGAAGGTAGCCCGCCCCGAACGCGACGGCCCCGAGCAGTCCGGTCACGAGCGCCACCACCAGAGGGTCGTGGCCGGACAGCCCGAAGAGCAGCGATCCGGCGGCGCGCCCGAGCACGAAGGCCGCGACGAGCCCGATCGCGCCGCCCACCACGAGCAGCCCGCCGACCTGCCGCAGGACCATGCGACGCACCCGCCCTCGATCGGCGCCGAGCGCCATGCGCAGCCCGATCTCGCGCGTGCGCTGCGCGACGGTGTAGGCGAGCACGCCGTAGAGCCCGATGGCCGCCAGCACGGTGGCGATCGACGCGAAGGCCGCCGAGAGCGTGCCGATCAGCCGGTCGAAGAAGACCGTCTCCCGGATCTGTTCCTCGAGCGGGCGCAACATCTCGATCGGCAGGTTCCGGTCGAGCTCGGCCACGGCGTTCGGTATCGCCGCCATGATCGTCTCCTGCGGCACGCTCGCGGTCACGTAGAACATGAGCGTGCCGATCGACTCGTTCTGCCGCCAGGGCGTGTAGAAGACCGGAGGAACGGGCTCCTTCACGTCCGAGTACCCCGCATTCTGGACCACCCCGACGATCTCGATGTCCAGATCGTCCTGCCCGCTTCCACCCGACGACATGCGCGCACCGACGGCGCCGCGCGGGTCGAGGCCGAACTTCTCGGCGAACGCCTCGTTCACGATGGCCACCTCCGGCGCTCCGAGGGCGTCGGCCGGCGTGAACTCGCGCCCCGCGATCAGCGGCACGCCCAACGTCGAGAAGAAGGGCGCCCCGACCACGTTCAAGCGCGAGTTCGAATCGATGTCGGGCCCGGACTCGAAGCCCTGGACCGACACGTCCGTGCTCCAGCTCGAGCCCGCGAGTACGGGCACCATGCTCGCGGTCACGCCCGTCACGCCGGGCAATCCGGCGAGCCGCTCTTCGAGTCGCTCGAAGAAGGCCCGCCTCTCCTCGGCCGAGTAGCCGTTTCGCTCGGGTGCGACGGCGAACGCGACCACCCCGCCCGGATCGAGCCCGAGGTCGACTCGGCTGATGTTGACGAGGCTCCGAATGAAGAGCCCCGCCGCCACCAGCAGCGTCATCGAGAGCGCGATCTGCCCGACCACCAGGCCGCTCCGGAAGCGCGCGGCGGCGCGGGTTCCCGCCGGCAACCCGGCGGCGCCCCGGAGCGACGTCACGAGATCGGACCGGGTCGCGTGCAGCGCCGGGTACATGCCGAAGACGAGCCCGGTGCCCAGTGCAACGACGCCGGCGAACGCCAGAACCGAAGGCTGCAGCCGCAGGTTGAGCACCATCTCGGCCTCGGAGGGAAGCAGGCCGCCGATGCCGCTCAAGGTCCATTGGGCCACGACGAGACTCGCCACCCCACCCAGCAACGCGAGCACACACGCTTCCGTCAGGAGTTGTGCCAGCAGCGTTCCTCGCGGCGCACCGAGCGAACCACGCACGGCCATCTCCTGGGTGCGTTGCGCGCCGCGGGCCAGCAGCAGATTGGCGATGTTCGCGCACGCGATCAGGAGCACCACGCCGGTGATGCCGAACAGCATGGCGAGCGGCATGCGCGCCTCGCGGTGGATCGAGCTCTGGCCGCGCTCGCCCGCGCTCAGCACGATCTCCTTGGCGCGGAACTCGGCCATGCGCTCGTCCGTGAGGGTCTGGAGCGGCGCCTCGACCTCCTGGATGATCCCCCGGTAGACGCCGTTGATCGCCGTCCGCGCCTGATCGATCGTCGCGCCCTGCTCGAGTCGACCGAAGAGGTAGGCCCAATAGGCGCGGCGGTTCTCGAAGCCGTCGAAGCCGGGTTCCACCACGGCGCGCATGCTGATCGGCAGGAAGACGCGAGCGCGCGCTCCGACCGTCGTGCCCGTGAAGCCGTCCGGCGCCACGCCGACGATCGTGAAGGGCTCGCCGTTCACCACGAGGGTCCGGTTCAGCACCCCGGGGTCGCCGGCGAAGGCGCTTTCCCAGTAATCATGGCCCAGCACGACGACCCGGTGGGTGCCGGGTGCCTCGTCGTCGGCAGGCACGAAGAGGCGGCCAAGCGCAGGGCGAAGGCCGAGCGTCAGGAAGTAGTTGCCCGACACGAGCATGCCCTCACCCGTCTGCGTGCGCTCGCCGTCGCCCAGGTTGGCGCTGAAGGCCCGATGGGCGGCGATGGAGCTGAAACCGGTGCGTGCGGCCTGAAGGTCGCGCAGCATCGGGTAGCTGAAGACGTCGTCGCAGTCTCCAGCCTGGTTGCAGCTCTGGGAGCCGGGCTTGGGTCCGGGCGCCGACAGATTCACGAGCCGCTCCGGGTCCTGCACGTCGAGCCGCTGCAGGAGAAGCTGATCGAAGAGGCTGAAGACCGCCGCGTTGGCACCGATGCCGAGCGCCAGCGACGCGACCGCGACGACGGTGATGAACGGCGAGCGGAGCAGTCGGCGGAACGCGAGCTTCAGATGGGCGGTCATGCTTGGTATCCTTCCGCAGGTCACAGAGGGTCGTGCGAGCCCTACGCGGCGAGGCATCGCTCGGATTCAGACGGGCCCCGACCCCGCTCCGTTGCAACTTCCCGCCCCTCGCGCGGTACGCCGGTGCCATGACCGAACGGACCGGAAGCCCGGATCCCGGCGCCCTGCGGCGTGAGCTCGGCCTCGGCGGCGCCTCGCTGCTCGGGCTCGGCTCGATGGTCGGCACGGGCGTCTTCGTGAGCGTCGGCCTCGCCGCCGAGGTCGCGGGGCCGATGCTCCTCGCGGCGACCTTGCTCGCGGCCCTCGTCGCGACGGCCAACGGCCTCTCGAGCGCGCAACTCGCGGCGCTCCACCCCGTGAGCGGCGGCACCTACGAGTACGGGTACCGCTGGCTGACCCCCGCCCTGGGCTTCTCGGCCGGCGCCCTGTTCATGCTGGCCAAGAGCGCCTCGGCGGCAACGGCGGCGCTCGGCGTGTCGGGCTACGTCGTCGACTGGCTGGGGTTCGACGCGGCACGGTGGCAGGTACCCGTCGCGCTGCTCGCGGTCCTGGGGATCACCGCGCTGGTCGCGGGTGGAATCCGGCGCGGCAACGCGGGGAACGCCGTCGTCGTGGGCATCGCGCTCGCGGGGCTGCTGATGCTCGTCGCGCTCGCCGCGCCCCGCGTCTGGGCGGCCGGACGCGAGCCGTTCGTGCCCTTGCTGCCCGACCCCGGTGAGGGGTGGGCGGGCGTGCGCCCGCTCCTCCACGGCAGCGCGCTGATGTTCGTGGCCTTCACCGGGTACGGACGCATCGCGACCCTCGGCGAGGAGGTGCGTGATCCCCGCCGCGTGATCCCCCGTGCGGTGGTGCTCACCATGGCGATCGTGACGGTGCTCTACCTGGCGGTCGCATGGGCCGGCGTAGGAGTGCTGGGTGCGGCGGCGTTCGGTGAGGCCGCGGCGCGCACCGCCGCGCCGCTCGAGGCCGTCGCCCGGGCGCTGGGGTACTCGTGGCTGGTGCCGGTGGTGACCCTCGCCGCGGCGGCCGCCATGCTCGGCGTGCTGCTGAATCTCGTGCTCGGCCTTTCGCGCGTGCTCCTCGCCATGGCCCGGCGGGGCGACGCACCGTCTCGTCTCGCCCGGGTGCACGGCGCCAGCGGAAGTCCGGTGGCGGCGGTCTGGGCGTGCGGGGGGGTCATCGCCGCGCTGGTGCTTACCGGCGACGTTCGCGCCACCTGGTCGTTCAGTGCCTTCACGGTGCTCGGCTACTACGCCCTGGCGAACTTCGCGGCGCTACGGGTGCCCCGAGGCGAGCGCTGGCTGCCGAGCTGGGTACCGCTCGTGGGCCTCGTCGCGTGCCTCTCGCTGGCCTTCATGGTCGAGCCGCGCATCTGGCTGGCGGGTTCCGTCCTGCTGGGTGCCGCGCACGTGCTGCGGCGAGTACTTCGGCGCTCACCCTGAGCGGAGCAGCGTCGCCTCGAGCGCCCGCGCCCGATACCGGAAAATGCGCGTGAGCTGTGCTCGTACGAGAGGCAGCGCCGGCACGCCGAGCGGACCGAAGGGCAGACGGAAACGGACGCGGTCTTCCATGCGCGTGGCTCCCGCGAGGTCCGTGAACGTGTGCGTGTGGACCCAGAGGGTATAGGGCCCACGAATCTGTTCGTCGGTGAAGGTCCGCGGGGGATCCCACCCGGTGATCCGGGTCCGCCACGCGAACGGCAGGCCGAAGAGCCGCAGCCGGTAGTCGATCAGGGTCCCTTCGCGCATCTCGACCGGAAGGGGCGTGACGATGCGGAACGACAGCTCCGGCGGCGTGATGACCTGCAGGTTCTCGGCCGCCGCGAAGAACGGAAAGACCTCGTCCCGGGGCATCGGCAGGTGGGTCTCGGCGCGAAGCAGATGCTCGCCCCGTCCGAGGCGTTCGAAGATGATCACCGCGCGCCCCGGTTCCGGGCGACCACCTCGAGAATCCGGTCGTGGCGGGCGAAGATGACCACGTCGTCACCCGCCCGAACGCGCTCGTCGGCTTCGGGATCGACCGTGACGTGCCCATGTCGGCATACCAGCACCAGTTCCATGCCGTTCTCGCTCTCGAGCGCCCCGACCTCGCGGTCGGCGAGGAACGACCCCTCGGCGACGGCGAGCCGGATCGTCGAGTACTCGACGCCGGCGATCTCGAGCGTCTGCGTGATGTCGATGCCGAGGGCGGCGCCCGCGAAGGCCGGCGCGGCCAGGTCGGCCGCGCTCATGACGGTGTCGACCATGCCGAACCGGCGCATCTGATCGCCGATGGTGCGATCCCAGACTCGCGCCACGATGCGAAGGTCCGCCCGCAGCTCCTTGACCTGCATGACCGTTTCGAGGTTCGCACGGTCGTCGCCGGTGCAGGCGACGAAGACGTCGGCGTGGGCGAGGCCCGCCCGCTCGAGGGTCACCGGTCGCCGGCCGTCTCCCTTGACCAGCGGCACGCCGATCTCGTGGAGCAACTCCTCGACCTCGTCGTCGGGCTCGCGGTCGATCACGACGACGGGCAGCCCGACGTCGCGCAGGTCGCGGACGACGCGCAGTCCGACGTGACCGGCCCCGAGCACGATGGCGTGATGGCGGTGCGTCATCGCAAGCGCTTCTCCCCAGCGGTTTCTGTGCTGGTCACGGTTGAAGAACAGATCGATGAAGTCGGCGGCTCCGAGGCCGACCAGGACGATGAAGACGACCGGCATGGCATACCAGAACGCCGCGAGGTACCACTCCGGCGGCACGGCTTCGGGCGCCTCGATCAGCATGAGCTGCAGCATCACGTAGGGCCGATCGATCCAGGGAATCGTCACGTCGCGGGCCAGGCGGTAAAGCTCGCCGTAGACCGATCCGCCGATCACGGTCGCAGCTGCGAATCCCCCGATCGGGCCCCGGAACTCCCGAAACAGCGCGGCGGCATGAAGCCCCACGGCCCCGAGGCGGCGCGGGAGCCGGGCTCGAAGACGCCGGCGCGGGGCGGGTGCGAGCCTGCTTCGTACAGGTGACATGCCGAGTAGGGTAGCGTGCGGCGGCCGGTCCGGGAATTGCAGCCCTCTCCGCGCAGGAGAGATCTCGATACCGCTGAAACGGGAGACGACGATGCGAGTCCATGGGTCGGTGTGGCCTTCCTTGCCGCGGGCCGGAACGATGTGCGCAGCGCTCGTTCTCTGCACGCTTCCCTTCTCGTCGACGTCACTCGTCGCCCAGGCCGCGCCCGAGTTCGGGGTGGCGCTCCGCGGGGGGTCCGTCGGATTCGGCCCCGAGGTGACCCTCCGCCTCACGGACCGGCTCGCGGTGCGGGGTGGCGTGGGTTGGCTGCCGTTCGAGTACGAGAGCACGTACGACGACACCCGCTACTCGGTGGCTCCTCCCGGGCGCTACCTGACCCTCTCCGCCGATCTCTCGCTCGTGGGCCCGCTACGGCTGACGGGCGGCCTGCTCCGCCGCTCGGGCCCGGTCACATTCGACGCCGACCTCGAAGGCGAATCCGAAGTGGGAGACGGCAGCTACGACGCGACCGGCCGGCTCGAGGGCGAGGTACGAAGTGCCGAGACCGCACCCTACCTCGGGCTCGGATTCGGCCACGCAGCCGGCAGCGGGTTCGGCATCTTCCTGGACCTCGCCGTCGCCTTCACCGGCGACCCGGATCTGACGCTCGAAGCGTCGGGCCCCATCACCGAGAGCCCGGGGTTCGACGAAGACCTCGAGCGCGAGCGTTCGCGCGCCCAGGACGAGCTGGACACCTACTACCGGTACTGGCCGGTCGTGAACCTCGGGGTGAGGCTGCCCGTGGGGTGAGCCGGAGCGGGGCCGTTGCCCCGGCGCGCCGGTGAGACCACGTTCAGGGCCGCTCGCGTGCCACAGGGTTCCTTTCGTTACAGGCGGTCCATGCTTTCCGTACGCTCCCGCTCGCTCACCCTCTTCGGGGTGTCGGCGCTCCTGGCATTCGGGGCGCTCGCACCGGTCCCGCTCGCCGCGCAGCAGGGACGCGCGCTCGACTTCGAAAGCCTCATGCGCATTCGGCAGATCGAGCACGCCACGCTCTCGCACGACGGTCGGTGGCTCGCGCTCACGGCGCAGCCCGACCGCGGCGACCCGGAGCTGCTGGTGCACGCCACGGGCGACGAGCGCCGACACGCGGTCGCGCGGGCGAGTCATCCGGCGCTCACCCCGGACGGCCGCTGGGTCGCGGCCCGCCTGAATCCGTCGCTCGAGGCGACCGAGACCGCGCCGCGCGGGGCGGCGCCCCGGCGGGGCATGGTGCTGCTCGACACGAGCGACGGCACGGTGCTGACCTTCGACGACGTACAGACTTTCGCCTTTTCGTCCGACGGCGCCTGGCTTGCCTATCACCGGTTCGCGCCCCGACCCGATTCGGGCGACGCGCCACGAAACGACGACGAAGAGACCGGATCGACGCTGGTGCTCCGTGACCTCGCCGCCGGCACGGAGATCGAGGTCGGCGAGGTGCGCGGCTTCGCCTTCGCGCCCGCCGGGAGCCGGCTCGCCTACGAGGTCGCCGGCGGCGACAGCGCGCGCGACGGCCTCTACCTGCGCGACCTCGCCGGCGCGCCAAGCGAGGAACGCCCGCTCCACCAGGCCGCGCGCGGCCGGTACGCGAGCCTCACCTGGCACGACGACGGACACCTCGCCTTCACGCACGCCGTCGACGACGGCGAGGGCGAGCCCGGACCGGCGCAGGTGATGGCGTGGCGGGGCGGCGAGGTCTCGACGCTGGTGGCCGCCGACGGAGCGCCCGAGGGTTGGCGGATTCCCTCCGGCTCGGACCTGGCGTGGAGCGACGACGGCCAGCGCCTCTATTTCGGTTGGCGTCCGGCGCATGCCGACGAGATCGAGGACGCGGCGACGAGCGAATCCCCCGAGGGCGATGAGGAAGCCTTCGACCCCTACGACCTGGACGCGATTCTCGACGGCCGGGGCGTCGACGTATGGCACTGGCGCGACCCACGCATCATGACGCAGCAGAAGGTGATGTGGTCGCGAGAGCAGAACCGCACCTACCGCGCCGTACACCACCTCGACGCCGGCCGCACCGTGGCGCTCGGCGCCCTCGACCTGCCCGACGTCGGCGCGCCCGAGACCGGCTCGCGCGCGCTCGGCCGGTCCGATCTGCCCTACCGGTGGGAATCGACCTGGGCGGGCGGCGCGAGCGACCTGTACGTGGTCGATCTCGACGACGGCACGCGAACGCTCGTGGCCGAACGACTCCAGGGGCAGGCCCAGCTTTCGCCCACGGGCCGCTATGTCGTCTTCTGGAACGATGGCGCGTACCACCTGCACGACGCCGACCGGGGCACCACCCGCTCGCTCACCGAGGGTCTCGGTGTGCCCTTCGCCAACGAGCTGCACGACACCCCCGACGAGCCCGGCGGCTACGGCCTCGGAGGGTGGATCGAGGGCGACCGCGCCGTGCTCGTATACGATCGCTTCGACATCTGGGTCGTGCCCACCGAGCCATCGGCAGGCGAGCCCTGGATGCTCACCGACGGCCGGGGGCGCGCCGAGCGCCGCGAATTCCGCGTCGTCGACACCGATCCCGAGACCGAGGCCATCGCGCCCGGCGCCACGCTTCTCCTCGCGTCGTACCACGACCTGCAGAAGAGCCACGGCTTCTATCGCGCGCGCGCAGACCGCCCCGGGGTGACCGCGCTGCTCGAAGACGCCCGGCGGTTCGCGTTCCGCGGCAAGGCCCAGGAGGCCGACGTTCTGCTCTACACGCGCGAAGACTACGACGAGTTCCCGGACCTCTGGATCACCGACCCCGACTTCGACCAGCCCCGCCGCGTTACCGACGTGAACCCGAACCTGGACGAGTTCGCGTGGGGCACCTCCGAGCTGGTCGAGTGGCGGAGCCTCGACGGCACCCCGCTCCAGGGCGTGGTGATCAAGCCCGGCAACTACGTCGAAGGCCAGCGCTACCCCGTGCTGGTCTACTATTACGAGCGCTTCTCGCAGCGGCTGCACGAGTTCAACGAGCCTGCGGTGAACCACCGGCCGAGCTTTCCGCTCTACGCCTCGAACGGCTATGTCGTGTTTCTGCCCGACGTCGTGTTCGAGGTCGGGCAGCCGGGCTACTCGGCGACCAAGGCTGTGGTGCCCGGCGTCCAGCACCTGATCGACATCGGCCTGGCCGACCCCGACGCCATCGCGCTGCACGGGCACTCGTGGAGCGGGTATCAGACCGCCCACGTGATCACCGAGTCGGACATCTTCCGCACCGCCATCGCCGGCGCGCCCGTCGCCAACATGACCAGCGCCTACTCGGGCATTCGCTGGGGATCGGGCGTCGCGCGCCAGTTCCAGTACGAGCAGGGGCAGAGCCGCATCAGCGGCAGTCTCTGGGAAGCGCGCGACGAGTACATCGAGAACTCGCCGGTCTTCTTCGCCGACCGCATCAACACACCGCTCCTGATCCTGCACGGCGACGTCGACGACGCGGTGCCCTGGTACCAGTCGATCGAGCTCTACCTCGCGATGCGCCGCCTGGGCAAGGAGGCCGTCTTCCTGCAGTACCGCGACGAGCCGCACCATCCGCAGACCTACGCCAACAAGCTGGACTGGGCCATGAAGATGAAGCAGTGGCTGGACCACTATCTCAAGGGGGATCCCCCCGCCGCCTGGATCACCGAGGGGGTGCCCTATTCCGGGCGCTGAGCGGGGTCGGCCATGAACGTTCTGATCGTCGAATCGGCGGCGAAGGCGCGCACGCTGCAGCGTTATCTGGGGGATGGCTGGAAGGTCGTGGCCACGGGCGGGCACGTGCAGACCCTGCCCGACGATCGGGCGAAATACGGAAAAGATGCGACCAAGGCCTTCTGGGCGAACCGGCCCGGCGAGCTGCCGCAGCCGCCCTGGGTCTGGACCGACCGCGGCGAGGGAGCGGTCAAGGAGATTCTCGACGCCGGCGGAGACGACCCGACCTTCTTCATCGCGACCGACCCCGACCGTGAGGGCGAGTTCATCGCCTGGTGCCTGGCGCGCCTTCTCGAACCGCACGGCGCCACCCATCGAGTAAGCTTCCAGGAGGTGACCGACGAGGCGGTCCGTGGCGCGCTCGAGCACCCCGGGCCGGTCGACGAGCGCATGGTCGAGAGCGCGCTCGTACGGAAGTTCCTGGACCGGCTCGTGGGCTTCCGCACCTCGAAGATGGCGAGCTCGGTGGTGGGTACGGGAGCCTCGATGGGGCGCGTCCAGACGCCGACCCTCGGCTTCGTGGTCGAGCGCGAGCTCGAGCGCGAGGCGCACGTGCCCATTCCGTACTTCGAGGTCCGCGCGAGGGCCGAGAGCGTCGAGTTCGGCGTGCGGTTCCACGAACGCGACGACGCCGACGCGTGGCGCGATGAGGCCGGCCGGGTGAACCCGGATCGCACCTTCGACGGCGAGGCCGCGGCGGCCGCCCACGCGTCGCTCCGGGCGGCCGGACGCCTGACGCTCACGTCGGTGAACGAGGGCACCCGCCAACGAAAGCCCGGCGCGCCGTTCTCGACCGACGCGCTGCTGCAGGCCGCCGGATCGCGGTTCGGCTGGTCGCCGGGCAAGACCTCGGCGCTGGCCTCGCGGCTCTACGAAGAAGGACACGTCACCTACATCCGGACCGACTCGAACCGGCTCGCCCAGTCCGCGGTCGCGAAGGGCCGCGACGTGGTCGAAGCGACGTGGGGCTCCGACCATCTCGCCGCCGGCGCGCCGGCAGGCGGG
>CBFGQV010000039.1:0-13288 GCA_965651045.1 uncultured bacterium | reverse complement strand
GGAAGCGCTCCAGCACGTCGGTCCCGACGCGGTCGAGGAGCACCGCCTCGACCGCGGCCCGCTCGCGCAGGGCGTGGGCCTCGGCGAGCACCCGGACGCTGGCCTGGCGGGCGATCCACTCCTCGCGGGGCGGGTCGCCGAGCAGCCAGCCGTCCAGGCGCTCGGCGCCCATCGGGGTGGCCACGGGCCCGAGCAGGCTTCGCACCGACGCGTGGCCGTAGAGGTCGAGGTCCCGGGCGAAGGGGTGGGGCGCGCCGGCGTCGCCGCCGAAGGGCTCGGGGTCGGGCAGCTCGGCCCACCGCCGATCGATGCGCGCGACGCCCTGTCGCGCCAGGTCGGCAGCCGCCTCGACGCGCGCGGCCCGTGCCCGCAGACGCCGATGCCGCCGCACCAGCACGCCGAACGCCACGAGCACGACGCCTCCTCCGGCCCACCACGCCTCGGTGGCCCCCGGCAAGCGGTCCGCAAGCAGGACCGCCAGCGCCCCCGTCACGAAGAGCAGCCCGCGCCAGACGCCGATGCGCCCGGCGTGCCGCTCGATCTCGACGAGTTCGGCGCGGGCCTCGGTCTCGCGCGCGCCGTGCCGGTCCCGAGGGAGCGCGTCGGTCATGGCCCGCTCATCGGTCCAGGGCGACGAGCCGCGCGTCGAGCACCTCGGGAAGCTCGCGCAGGCGTGCGAGCACCGACCGATCGAGCGGGCCGTCGAGCACCACCGCAGCGAGCGCCTCGCCCCCCTCGGTGCGGCGGGCTTGATGGTACTCGGCGATGTTGGCGCCGAGGCCACCGAGCAGCGTGCCCACGCGCCCGATGACGCCCGGCACGTCGCGATTCCTGAGCACGAGGAAGGTACCGGCGGGCGCCACGTTCACGTCGTACCCGTCGAGCTTCACGAGGCGCGGATGCCGGTCCCCGAGCAGCGCACCCGACAGCTGCAACGGGCCCTCGTCGGTGTCGAGCTGGACCTCCACGACATCGCCGTAGTCGCGGTGCCCGGCGAGGCGTCGGGTCGACAGTTCGATACCCCGACCCTCGGCGAGCACCTGCGCGTTCACGACATTGACCCCCTCGGGTCCGAGCACCGACTCGAGAATCCCCACGAGCACGTGTCGGGGTACGATGCCCAGCGCCTCGCCCCCGCCGTCGCAGCCCGTCTCGACGCGCGTCACCGCACCGGGCGC
This sequence comes from uncultured bacterium, assembly GCA_965651045.1. Classification (GTDB taxonomy): domain Bacteria; phylum Gemmatimonadota; class Gemmatimonadetes; order Longimicrobiales; family Gaopeijiaceae; genus Gaopeijia. The sequence continues at coordinate 12,110 of CBFGQV010000039.1, read as the reverse complement.
CAACGCCGCCGCGATGCGCCCAACACGCCGGGCCAGGTCGAGCAGGGGCGCCATGCGGCGGAGCGCTTCGCCCCCGACCGCCGGCGCGTTGATCGCCCTGGACAGGTCACCCTCGGCGAGGGCGTCGCGGACCCCCTCGGCGATCTCTTCCGCGACCCGCGTCTGGGCCTCGCCGGTCGAGGCCCCGAGGTGGGGCGTGAGAACCAGGTTCGGCGCCCCGCGGAGCGGGCTCTCGCTCGACAACGGCTCGGCCTCGAAGACGTCGAGCGCCGCCCCGGCGAGATGTCCGGCGGTGAGCGCCCTGGCCAGCGCCGCCTCGTCGACCACGCCGCCGCGCGATGCGTTGATCAGGTAGGCCCCACGCCGCATGCCCTCGATGCGCCCGGCATCGATCAGGTGCTGCGTGCGGTCGGTGAGCGGCACGTGGAGGCTGACCACGTCGGCCCCGGCGAGGAGCCCGTCGAGCGGCGCGGGTTCCGCGTCGAGATCGCGCACGCGTTCGTCGGTCAGATACGGATCGTGCACGAGCACCCGCATGCCGAACGCGCGGGCGCGCCGGGCCACCTCGCCTCCGATGCGACCCGCACCGACGAGCCCGAGCGTGCGACCGTGCAGCTCGGCGCCCTGGAAGCTGCCTCGGTCCCAGCGGCCCTCGCGGATCGACCGGTCCGCCGCGGGCACCCTGCGGACGGTCGCCAGGATCAGCGCCATGGTGAGTTCGGCCGCCGACACGGTGTTGCCCGCCGGCGCGTTCAGGACCGCGACACCGCGGCGCGTCGCGGCCTCGAGGTCGATGTTGTCGACACCCACCCCGGCGCGCCCCACCACGCGAAGCGACGGTGCCCCGGAGAGCAACGCGTGGTCGACCCGGGTCGCGCTGCGCACGAGCAGGGCGACCGCCGTCCTGATCGCCTCGCCGAACGTGGCCGCGCCGGAAGCGGCCTCGACCACGACCTCGAAGCGTGGGTCGTCGGCGAGCGCGCGAAGTCCTTCGAGATCGATGCCGTCCGTGACCACCACGCGGAGCGGCGTCATGACGCGAGCACCGGCGTCAGCGCGTCCAGGAGCGCCTCGAGCTCGCCCGGCGTATGGTCTCCCATGTGTCCGATGCGGATCGTGGTCGCCTTCAGCTTGCCGTAGCCGCCCCCGATCACCCACCCGGCCTCTCGTACCCGGCGCACGACCGAGGGCCCGTCGACGCCGTCGGGGAGCGTGAGGCACGTGACCGTGGGTGAGCGCCCGCCCTCGTCGGCCAGCACCCGGACCCCGGCGGCGCCGAGCGCCTCCAGCGAGTCCACCCACGACGCGGTCCGCTCCGCCATCGCGCGGTGGCGTGCCCAGCGCGCGTCGAGGGTCTCCCGCGCGATGCGCTCGAGTTGGGCCCCCAGGGCGTAGAGCAGCGTCACCGCCGGCGTGGTCGGCGTCTGGTCCCGGGCCGCTTCGTCGTCGAAGCGCAGCAGGTCGAAGTAGAAGCCTCGGCCGGGCACCGACCGGGCGCGTTCGAGCATGCGCTCCGAAGCCGCCGCGAACGCGAGTCCCGGGGGCAGCGCCAGCGCCTTCTGCGAGCCGGTGAGGGCGAAGTCCAGCCCCGACGCGTCGAAGGCGAGCGGCGCGCCGCCGACGCCCGTGACCGAGTCGACGAGCACGAGCGTCTCGGGGTCGGCGTCGTGCACCGCCCGGGCCAGCGCGGCGACGGGGTTCAGCGCGCCGGTCGAGGTCTCGGAGTGCACGAGCGTGACCGCGTCGTACCCGCCCCCCCGTACGCGGTCGGCGACCGCCTCGGGGGCGTGGGTGGCCCCCCAGGGTACCGCGAGCCGGTCGACCTCGCGTCCGCACGCTTCGGCGATCGCGGCGAACCGCTCGCTGAACGCGCCGTTCACCAGGCAGAGCACCCGCGCCCGCACGCCGTTCCGGATCGCCGCTTCCATGAATCCGGTCGCCGACGACGTCGACACGTAGACCGGTCGCTCGGTTCCGAAGAGCGCGCGGAGACCGGACTGCGCCGCCGCCATGAGCTCGCGCACCTCGGGGCCCCGGTGGCCGGCCACCGGGCGCGCCTGTGCGGCGAGCACCTCAACGCTCACCTCCGTCGGTCCCGGCAGGAAGAAGCGCCCCGGACGAAGCGGTGTCAGCGCCATGCGTCCCTCCAGCGCACGTACTCGACCGGCACGACCCCGGCCCGCTCGAGCACCTCGAGCCCCGCGTCGCTCCGGTAGCGCTCCCGGTAGAACACGTGCGAGACGTTCGCCTGAACCATGAGCTTGGCGCACATGACGCAGGGGCTCGCGGTCACGAACGCCACCTTGTCACGCAGGCCACCGGGGGCTTTCACCAGGGCGTTCATCTCCGAATGAATGCAGCCGCAACGGCCCGGCTCGGTCCCGTCGCACCGATTCGGAAATCCCCGGGCGTTGCCGTTGTACCCGATCGCCACGACGTGCTCGAGGCGGGCATCGGTCAGCACGGTACCGACCCGCAGCCGCGCGCAGGTGCTCCGCTTGGCCAGTTCCTCGGCCATGCGCATGTAGACCTCGAAGAGCGGCGGGCGCACGGGCTCGGCCGGCGCGTCGCCGTCGGTCTCCACCAGGTTCAGGGGGTGCGTGTTCGCGCGGACCAGGTCACGCGGGTACTCGGGCACGGAGCTCGCCGGGGTTTCGGGGAATCTCTGGGCAGGCGCGGGCGCGGCTACGATGGCCTATCTTACGGAGATCATCCGATTCCCGCTTCCCCCTTCGCCGTGGCCTCCGTCCCCAACTCGCCACTGACCGTCCTGATCGCCGACGACGAACCGCTGCTCCGCCGGGCCGTCGGCCGCATCTTGGAACGGGCCGGGCACGTCGTGTACACGGCGGAGCGCGCCGACGAGGCGCTCGCGCTGATGCGCGCGCACCGGTTTCAGGTGGCGCTGGTGGACCACCACATGCCGGGCGGCGGCGGCCGAGCCGTGCTCGAGGCGCTCGAGCGTGACCCGGACTTCGACGGGCTCGCAGTGCTCATGACCGGCGACGACGTGCAGGACGCGGGGCTGCCCGGAGGGCCCGGCGTGCACCGGCTTCAGAAGCCGTTCCCGCTCGACACCGTGGTCTCGCTGGTGGCCGGGGCGGGCGAGCGCGGCGCCCGCGGTCGGGACGAGGTTTCGCCCTTCGGGCACACCGCGCTGCTCGTCGAGGCCGGCTGGATCGAAACCGCGGACCGGCTGCTCGGCGGGCTCACCCACGACCTCAACGGACGCGTGACTTCGCTCGGGGGCATGGCGCAGCTGCTCTCGCTCGACGAGGACGCCCGCTCGATGGTGCCCTTTCTCGACGAAGAGGTGCGGCGCCTCGCCGCCGCGGTGAAGCTGCTCGCCCTGCTGGGCGGTGCCGAGCATTCGGACCCCGCGGCGCTCTCGCTCGAAGAGCTCACCCCGCCGCTCGTCGAGCTCCACCGGCGACACCGCGGCCTCGAGGGTGTCGAGGTCTCGTTCGAAGCGTCGGCACCCTGCCCCGTCGTCCAGCCGCCGCCCACCCTCACGAGGGCGATCCTGCTCTTTCTGGCCATCGGCGGTCACGAGGCGCTCGATCGGTCGCAAAGGCTCGACGTGGCGGTGCGGCCTGGGCCGGGCACCGGCGCCGCGCAGCTCCGGGTCATGGCGCCGGGCTCTCGCCAGCAGGCGGACGGGGCGAGCTGGCGCCACCCCGTCGAGCCGCTCGCACGCCTCATCGGTCGGTTGGGCGGCACCCTGCGGGTCGACACCGCACCCGACCGCTACCAGCTCACCGTGCATCTCGCCTCGCGCCGTCACGACCGCCGCTAGCCTTGCTCGCGGTGCATCGACGCACGAACCTTTGATTCAAGCGAACCGGGTTCCCCCAGGAGACTCATGGCCACGATTCTCTTCGTCGACGACGACGAGATGGAACGTTACTTCGCGCGCGAGGTGCTCGAGCCGCGCGGCCACCGCGTGCTGTACGCCGGCGACGGCGAATCGGCCCTGCGGATCTTCGATCACGACGAGGTCGACGTCGTCGTCACCGACCTCGCGATGCCGCGCCTGAACGGGCTGCGCCTGATCCAGCAGCTGCGCGAGCGCGACCGTCATGTGCGCATCATCGCGGCTTCGGGCATCAACGCCGACCAGCTCGACATGGCCGAGGACTTCGGGGCGATCGCCGTGCTGCAGAAGCCCTGGGACCCGCGCGCGTTCCTGGACACCCTGTCGCGCATTCTGGAAGACCGCGGTGCGGGGTCAGGCGACGACTTCGAGCGCGTGTGGCCGACCGCGTTCGCCGAGATGGCGATCGACGAGGAAGGCCGGTTGGTGCGTACGGACGAGGCGGACGCCGAGGGCGGCGAGGGCGCGTCCCGGGGCAAGGGCAACGACCACGACCTCGGGCTCGACAAGGTCCGACTCGAGGTGGACCGCGAAGACCCGGACCCCGTGCCCGAGATCGAGGTCGACGAGCTGAGCCTGGAACTCGACGACGAGGACTGACGCCCCCGTGGGCGTCAGCCCTGGGCGCGCTTCTTCTCGTCCTTCCGGCGCTGGTTCGCGTCGAGAATGCGCTTGCGCAGACGAATTCCGGTCGGCGTCACCTCGATCAGTTCGTCGTCTTCGATGAACTCGAGGGCGAGTTCCAGCGTCAACCGGCGCGGCGGCTCGAGCTTGATGTTCTCGTCCGACGAGGTCGTGCGCATGTTCGTGAGCTTCTTTTCCTTGGTGACGTTCACGTCCATGTCGTCCTGCCGGACGTTCTCACCCACGATCATGCCCGCGTAGACCGGCTCGGTTGGGCTCACGAACATCGTCGCACGGTCCTGCAGGTTGAAGAGCGCGTAGCCCACGGCCACGCCCTCGCGGTCAGCCACCAGCACGCCCCGCGTGCGCCCCTTCAGCGTTCCCGCCCAGGGACCCCACTCGGCGAACTGGTGGTGCAGAATGCCCTCGCCGCGCGTGTCGGTCATGAACTCGGAGCGGTACCCGAAGAGCCCGCGAGCCGGCACCTTGAAGCGCAGCCGCGTGGCGCCCGAGTCCATGGGACGCATTTCGGTCATCTCGGCCTTGCGGGGCCCCATCTTCTCGATGACCGTACCCACCATGTCGGAAGGCACCTCGATCACCGCCTCTTCGTACGGCTCGACGAGGTTGCCGAGGTCGTCCTTTCGCGTGATCACCCGGGGCCGTGACACCTGGAATTCGTACCCCTCGCGCCGCATGGTCTCCATGAGAATCGTGAGGTGCAGCTCACCCCGCCCGTGCACGGTGAAGGTGTCGGGCTGCTCGGTGTCCTCGACCCGAAGGGCGACGTTGCGCTCGAGCTCCTTGAAGAGCCGCTCCCGTACCTGGCGAGTCGTGACGAACTTACCAGCCTGACCGGCGAAGGGCGAGTTGTTGACCGTGAAGTCGACCGAGAGTGTGGGCTCCTCGACGGCGATGCCGCGAAGCCGCTCGAGATGTGAGGGATCGGTGATGGTCTTGCCGATCTCGACGCCCTCGAGGCCCGCCATGGCCACGATGTCGCCGGCGTGCGCCTCGTCGACATCGATGCGATCGAGGCCCTGGAAGGTGAAGAGCTTCATGACCTTCGATGCCTCGGCCTCGGAGGCGTCGCGCACCATGCCCGCCTCACCCAGCGGCAGCAGCGCGACCCGGTCTCCGACGCGCACGCGGCCCCGCTCGATGCGACCGATCGCGATCCGCCCCACGTACGACGAGTAGTCGAGCGTGGAGATCAGCATCTGGAACGGACCGTCGGGGTCGACGGCAGGCGCCGGGAAGTGCGAGACGATCGTGTCGAAGAGCGGCGCCAGACTGTCGGTCCGCTCCTCCGGATCGCGCGAGGCCCACCCGTCTCGCCCCGAAGCGTACAGGAACGGCGCGTCGAGCTGGGCGTCGTCGGCCTCGAGGTCGAAGAACAGCTCGAGCACCTCGTCGTGCACTTCGTGCACCCGCGCGTCCGGGCGGTCCACCTTGTTGATCACCACGAGGGGCAGCAGCCCCAGCTCCAGCGCCTTCCGGGTGACGAAGCGCGTCTGCGGCATCGGCCCCTCGGCCGCGTCCACGAGCAGCACCACTCCGTCGACCATGCGCAGAATGCGCTCCACCTCGCCGCCGAAATCGGCGTGGCCCGGGGTGTCCACGATGTTGATCTTCGTGTCGCCCCAGGTCACGGCGGTGTTCTTGGCCAGAATGGTGATCCCCCTCTCCTTCTCGAGGGGGTTCGAGTCCATCACCCGTTCTTCGACGGCCTGGTTCTCGCGAAAGACTCCGGCCTGGCGGAACATCTGGTCGACCAGAGTCGTCTTGCCGTGGTCGACGTGGGCGATGATGGCGATATTGCGAATAGACATGCGGGTTCCCGGTCTTCAGTCGTCACCGGCGCGGAGGCGTCCGACCTGGACGGGCCGCTTCCGGTACAGCCATTCAACATAACCATGTCGTTGTTTTTCTGGCAGGTAGTCCTCCGCGTATGAGCCGTTTCCGCAGCGATCTGCTACCTTGGAGGTGCGGCCGGCCCGATTCGGCCGGCCCCGCATCTCCACCCCCGCCAAGTGAGTGGCCCATGTCGGCACCGAAGAACAGAGCGATCCCCGCCGCGGAGCTCGACGACGTCAGCAGGGCGCTCGCAACGCTCGCACTCGCTCGCATGAAGCAGGACGGCAGCCTGCGCGTTCGACAGCGGGAGCAGCTTCGGCGGGCGCTGACGACCGCGGGCACTCGCCTCGGGTGGGTGACCCTGCGCGGCGGCCTCACCGAGAGAGTCCAGTGCGCGACGAAGGACGTGGCCGCGCTCGCTGGAGCGGGGGCTGAGGCCCTCGAAGGCACGCTCGCCGCAGCGGTCGCCGACAAGAAGCGAGAGATCGTCGAACTCGGCCGAGTCGCGGCCTCCATTCAGTCGATGGCGGACGACGACGCCTCGTTCCCGGCCGAGATCGAGTACTCTCACACGGCACGCAGCGGAACCAAGCTCTTGGTGACCAAGACCGAGACGCTCACGCTGGGCGACCGCGACGAGGCGCTGAACACGGCGGCCCTGCTCGAGAAGCGCATCGGCGGGTGGGAGAAGCTGCGCGACCAGATGCTCGTCGACCTCAAGGATCGGCAGCGCCAGCTGCGTGCCCTCAAAGGCACGCTGTCGGGCTTCGTCGACTCGTCGCGTGGGCTGGTAGGAGAGGTGCTCGCGACCCTCTACTGAGGGCGCGACCTCAGTCCCCGAGCACGTACCCGAACACCAGCGGCGCCACGATCATGGCGTCGGAGTTGATGAAGAACTTGGGGGTGTCGGCGTCGAGCTTGCCCCAGGTGATCTTCTCGTTCGGCGGCGCGCCGGAGTAGCCGCCGTACGAGGTGGCGGCGTCGGTGATCTGCGCGAAATACCCCCAGAACGGCACGTCTTCCTGCATGTCCTGAATGATCGAGGGCACGGCGCAGATGGCGAAATCGCCCGCGATACCCCCGCCGATCTGGAAGAATCCCACGCTGGGAACCTCACCCGCGCCGTGGTTGGCCTTGTACCATGTGATGAGGTCGGCGAACTGCTCGGTGCCCGACTTCACGCACTGGTGGTGGGGCACGACGCCGGTGAGCACATTCGCGGCGAACATGTTGCCGGTGGTCGAGTCCTCCCACCCGGGCGACCAGACCGGCACGCCCGTCTCGGCGGCCGCGAGCATCCAGGAGTGCGCGGGGTCGACCTGGTAGTGCTCGTCGAGTTCGCCGCTGCCGAGAATCTCGAAGAGGTACTGATAGGGGAACTTGCGCTCGCCCTTCTCGCACGCCGCCTGCCAGCGCTCGATGAGCCGGCGCTCGAGGTGGCGCATGATGTCTTCCGGAATGCAGGTGTCGGTCACGCGGTTCATGCCACGCTCGTAGAGTGCGACCTCGTCGTCGGCCGAGAGCGCCCGCCAGTCGTGAATGATCTCGTACTCGTCGTGCGCAAGAAGGTTGAACACGTCCTCTTCGAGGTTGGCCCCCGTGCACGAGATCGCGTGCACCTTACCCTCGCGGATCATGCGCGCCAGAATGATGCCGAGCTCGCCGGTCGACATGGCGCCGGCCAGGGTGACCATCATCTTGCCACCGCGCGCCAGGTGCTCTTCCCACGCCCGCGCGGCCGCGACCGTCTCGCGCGCGTTGAAGTGCCGGTAATGCTGGTCCATGAACTGGCGAACTGCGCCCATGTCGTGCTCTCCGTCGCGGTCGGAAGGGGGATCTCCGGTCGGGCGCCACGCCGCGCCCAGGCTCAATCTGCCGTGATCGCGCCGACGGCTCAACGCTTCCGGAGCACCCGGCCGGCCATCGCGCCCGTGAACTCGCCTTCGGCGATCGCCGCTTCGCCGTTCACGAACACCCAGTCCATGCCTTCCGACAGGTGGTGCGGATCGGTGAAGACCGACGCCGTGTGCAGGCGGTCGAGGTCGAAGACCACGAGGTCCGCCACCGCACCGGGCCGGATCTCTCCGCGGTCGGGCATTCGGTAGACCCGCGCGGGCAGCGACGTCATGCTTCGGATCGCCGCTTCGAGCGAGACGACCCCCTGCTCCGCGACGTATGTCTCGAGCTTTCGCGTGAACGCGCCATACGAGCGAGGGTGCGGCACCCCCTCCTGCCAGGGCACGAGGTCGCCGTCGGACGCGGTCATCGTCATGGGGTGCTGCATGATGAGGGCGACGTCGCGCTCGTCCATGTTGTGCGAGACGATGGCGGGGGCGCCCTGGCGGAAGAGCTGAATCGCCGCCTCGATGGCGTCGACGCCCCGCTCCTCCGCGATGTCGGCCAGCGTGCGGCCCTCGATCGACGGATCCTCGCGGAACCGCCGGAACTGAATGCGCGCCGCGCCGCCCCGTCGCGCGAGATTCTCGACCATGTCTTCACGAATGCGCGCGAGGTCGTCGGGGCGCTGCAGGCGCGCTTGCAGCGAATCCCCCCCGCCCGCCTGCGCCCAGCGAGGCAGGAGCGCCGCCGTGAGCCCGGTCGCCGACGCGGTGTAGGGGTACTGGTCCATGTAGACCTCGACGCCCTCGGCGCGGGCCTGCTCGAGGCGGCGTACGAGCGCCAGAGAATAGCCCCAGACCTGAGGGCCCAGCGCCTTGGCGTGCGTCCAGACCCCCGGAAGACCGGCTTCGCGGGCGACCGTGATCACTTCGTCGACGGCCGCGACGACGCCGATCGTGTACGTCGCCTCGTCGCGAACGTGGCTCTGATACGCGCCGCCGTACGACGCGGCGACCTTCGCGAGCTCGACCAGCTCGCGCGTGTCGGAGTAGCTGCCCGGCGCGTAGAACGGTCCGCTCGAGAGGCCCCACGCGCCCTCGGCCATGCCCCGGTGGACGAGTTCCCGCATGCGCTCCAGCTCGTCGGCGGTCGCGAGCCGGTCGTCCATGCCGAGCACCGCGCTCCGGACGGCGCCGTGCGGCACGAACTGCGCGGCGTTCACCCCCAGCCCGTCGGCCAGCAACTCGGCGCGCTGCTCCGCCAGGTCGCTCGCGCCGCCTCCGTCGGGGTTCACGAACACCGTGGTGACCCCCTGGGCGAGGAGCGGCCGCGCGTGGCTCAGCTCGGGCGACGCGAGCCCGCCGCCGGCGTGCGAGTGCGTGTCGATGAAGCCCGGCGCGACGTAGCGCCCGGCCGCGTCGATCAGCCGCCCGGCGGTCGCCGCCGAGAGGTCGCCGACCGCGGCGATGCGGTCGCCCACGATGCCGACGTCGGCCCGGAACCACGGGTTGCCGTCGCCGTCGAGTACGCGCCCGTTCCGGATGAGCACGTCGAAGTGCTGGGCGGGCGCGACGCCTCCGGGCCCCTGCGCGAGCGCGGGCGGGGGTGCGCACCCCGCGCCGGCGAGCAGGGCGACCAGCGCGACCCTTCGCAGCGCGCGGCTCATCGTCCGCCTCCGGGCACGGCGGAGCCGCCTTCCCAGTCGGGGTCGGCCGCGCCCTCCCAGACGGCCTGGTCGGCGAGCCAGCGCACCGCGTGGATTCGGCCGAACGAGCCCGCGCGTTCCTCGACCTCGACCGCGTACCCCATGGCCTGGAGGGCCTGGACGACCTCGGCGTCGAAGCCCATGCCCGTCCGGGCCTCGACCTCGATCTCTCGCGGCGCATCGGGATCGCCTTCGTCCGCCTGACTCCCGAACGCCGGCACGACCCTGGGCGCCTGGAGGGCGTCGGCGAGCGACATGCCCTGGTCGACCACCCGGCTCACCACGGCGACGATCGCCGTGGGAATGCGCCCTCCGCCCGCGGCCCCGAGCGCGAGATACGGCTCGCCGTCACGCTCCAGCATGAACGGCGAGATGTGCGAGCGGGCGCGCTCGCCCGGTTCCATGCGGCCCAGGTACCCGCCGAGCGTCGCGGCGTAGAGGAAGCCGAGCCCCGGCGTGGCGACGCGCGAGCCCATGCTCGGTCCGAGCGACTGGGTGAGCGAGACGACGGTACCGCCCGCGTCGGCGGCGCTGAGGTGGGTCGTGTGGCCGACCGGCTCGGACCAGGCCGCAGGAAGCGCGGCCGCCGTAACGGGCGCCGAGGCGGACGGAGCCCTCGGAGCCGCGGCCGCGGTCGCGACACGGTCCACCCCGTCGGGCAACCGCATCAGCCCGGCACGCTCGGCCGCGTACTCGTCCGATGTCATGCGCCGCGCGTCGGCCGTGTCTCGCTGACGCACCCGGTCGAGGTAGGCGACGTGAATCGCTTCGGCCACCGCCGCGGTCCACTCCGGAGTGTCGAGGTCCGCGACGGGAAGCGTCTCCAGAAGGTTCAGCGCCTGGATCGTGATGGCGCCGAACGAAGGTAACCAGAGGCCGATCAGCTCGTGGCCCCGATAGTCGTCGGTCACGATCAGCGAGCGCTCGGCCCGGTACCCGGCGAGGGACTCGAGTGTCACGCTCGAGCCGTGGGCCTGCAGGTCGGCGGCCATCGCCTCGGCGATCGGGCCCCGGTAGAACGCGTCGGCGCCCCCGTCGGCGATCGCGCGGAGCGTCCGCGCGAGGTCGGACTGGACCAGCGTGTCGCCCGCCTCACGCGACGTGCCGTCCGGTTGCAGGAAATACCGGCGCGACCCCTCGAACTCGGCCACCCGCTCGGCCGAGCCCGCCTGCCGCGCGGCCTCGCCCGGCAGCAGTTCGAACCCGTTCTCGGCCAGCCGGATCGCCGGCTCCATCACCGTCGCCCGCGGCAGCGAGCCGAAGTCCTCGAGCGCCGCGAGCAGTCCGGCGGGCACCCCCGGCACGCCGACCGTGGGATACCCGTACGACGCCTGAGGGGCCGTGTCGGGATCGTAGGTCGCCGGGGCCTGGGTCGTGGCGTCGATGCCGTGATGGGCCCCGTCGGGGGTCCGGATCAGGATCTGGGCGCGCCCCCCGAGCCCGCTCATGCTCGGCTCCACCACGGCCAGCGTGAAGGCCGCGGCCACGGCGGCGTCGACCGCGTTGCCCCCCTGCGCGAGCATCGCCGCGCCGGCTTCGGCGGCGAGCGGGTGGGCGGCGGCAACCACGCCCGCGTCGCACCGGGCGACCCGGCCCGCCTCGTCGACCGGACCACACGCCGCGCCGGCCGCGGGGGGCGGTGCTTCCGCCGGTGAACAGGCGAGCGCGAGCGACAGCGACGCGGTGAGCGCGAGGGGGCGAAGCGGCATGGGGCGGTGAAGCATTGAGTTGGGGCTCGGTGCGCGGGTGGCGGGGTCCGGTCCGCCAAGCTGTCGCGGGCCGCGCCCTTGGGCAACTCCCCCGCGGGGTGGGTGTAGGCCGGGACCATGACCCGCACACCCCACCCGCCGCTCGGCGTTCTCGATCCACCGCTCGCCCGCGCGGAACCGGCGCGCGGCGCCCCACTGCGCGTGGCCGGCGCCCGCGTCGCCCTTCACCTCGACGGGCTTCGGGGGCTCACCGCCAGCTACACCCACTCGGGTCTCCTGACGGGCCCGATCCGCCTCGAGGACACCCGCGCCGCAAACGTGCTTCATGCACCCGGCCTGGTGCGCCGCGAACTCGTCGGCATCGCGGGCGGCGCATGGGAAACCTGGATCGCCCCCGAGCGGCTCGCCGGCTTCGCCGTCCACTGGGAGGGGGTCGGCCCGGCCCCGGCCCAGGCCCGATCGTTCGAGCTGGTGATCGAGCTGCCCGGGCTACTCGAGACAC
>CBFGQV010000038.1:0-13498 GCA_965651045.1 uncultured bacterium | reverse complement strand
GCTGTGTTCCAATTGACTTGTCCGATTCTGGGTTGGGGCGGCACGGCCCCATCTTCGTCGTTACCACGTCTCGACGTAGCCACGGCTATGCCTTCGACGCGGTGCCTAGAAGCTGGGGCCGTGGCGCTCCCAACGCGAGGTGCCCTACTTGTGCAGAGCTTCCCTAGCAGCTCCCGGCCCGGGCCGGTGCACGGGTCCGCCGAACGAGGTTCCGCGCCGGGGGGCTCGCCGTCAAGGTCCCGCGTCGTGCAGCACGCGCGTGACGTCGACGGCCCCCGTGCGGCGCGCCGGGATCCAGGCCGCGAGAACGGCCGTGCCCACGAGAAGCACGGCCGCACCGACGAGGACCCATGGGTCGTGGGCGGGCACCCCCCACAAGATGCGCTCGAGGAACTGGGCCAACGCGCGAGCCGCGAGCCAGGTGAGCGCGACGCCCGCCACGAGCCCCACGCCCGCCACCGCGAGTCCCTGGCGGAGCACCAGAGCCTGGAGGCCCGCCGGTGCGGCACCGAGCGCCCGGCGTATGCCGAACTCACGGGTGCGAGATGCGGCCGCCAGCGACGCGACGCCGACCACCCCGGTGAGGGCGAGGCCGACGGCGACCGATGCCATGGCACCGAGCAAGAACGCCAGGAACCGTCTGGGCCGGTTGTGTTCTCGCCGAAGGTGCTCGAGCGGCGCGAGGGGTGTGACGGCCAGTTCCGGATCCACCGCGTGAATCCGCTCGGTCAGGTCGGGCGCGAGCACCGCCGGGTCGCCGCGATGCCGCACCAGCAGGTGCTCTCCGGCAAGCGAGACCTGGGTGCCGATCTGGTAGACTTCGGGACCGACGGCCTCGTCGGGGCCGTCGTAGCGCACGTTCTCCGCCACGCCGACGACCCGGAGCGGCGACGCACAGTCTCCAGGCTCGTGGCAGGGCGTCAGCGAGACGCCGACGGGGGTGACGGAGTCGAAGAAATGGTCTCGGAAGGCCCGATTGACCACGGCGACGCGCGGCCCGTCGGGCACATCGGAGGCGCGAAAACCCCGACCTTCGAGAATCGGAACCCCGAGCACCTCGAAGAGCCCCGGCTCACCGAACCTGGAGAGGGCCGTCGCGGCGACGGTATTCCCGTCGGCGGTCGGCACGAAGAAGACGTCGCGATGCCGATGGCCCGCCAGAGGCCCCTCCAACGTGCGCACCACGCGCTCGACGGCCGGGTGTCGTTCGAGGTGGCGGGTAAGCGAGTCGAAGAGTTCGCGTTCACGCACCGGGTCATGGTAACGCTCGAAGTCGACGGCCACCTCGATGACCCCGACCGAGGTCGTTTGATACCCCAGTTCGGACTGCGCGACCTTCCAGGCCGTCCGCGTCGCGAGACCGGCGAGCACCACGACCGAATACGCGACCGCGATCTGAGCGACCACGAGCGTCGACTGCCAGCGCCGGTCGCGGCTTCGCCCCGCGCCCCGCCCTCCGGAGCGTCCGAACCAGAGGCCGGGCACCGCGCCGAACGCGAGCCCGCTCGCGATCGCGGTCACCAGCGTGAAGCCGAGCACGGCGCCGTCGAGCTCGATTTCGCGCGCCCGCGTCGAAAAGCGCGCCGCAAACGCGACGAGCAGGTCGTGGGCAGCGACCGCGACCAGCAGCCCCACCGCCCCACCGACCAGCGCGAGCAGCACGCCCTCGGTCATCAGCGCTCGAACGAGCCGGCCTCGACCGGCCCCGAGCGCACTCCGCACGGTGAGCTCGGCCTCGCGACGACGGGCCCGGGCCAGGGCGAGTCCCGCCGAATTGGCACAGGCGATCAAGAGCAGCAGGAAGGCCACCGTCAGCAGCGCGATCGCGAGCGGCCGTACCGACGCCGCCATCTCGGCACGGAGCGATTGGATCTCCACGTCGAAGCCCCGGGCGGTCGGGTAGTCGCCGGGCCGCTCGGCAGCGAGCGTCTGAAGCGTCGCGCCCGCCTCGGCCCCGGCCTCGTCGATCGACGCCCCTTCGGCGAGGCGCCCGTACGCGAACATCATGCGTCGCGAGGGGTCGGCGATGAACGACGGGTCGCTGCGAATCGGACACGCGGTCGTCGGCAGGTAGAGGTCGCGCTCGACCGGAAACGGCGAGGTGGGTGGCAGCACGCCCACGATCTCGTGCACGCGGTCGTTCATGCGCACGCGCCGCCCCACGACGTCCGGGTCGGCACCGAAGCGCTCGACCCAGTACGCATGAGCCAGGACGACGACCGGGTCGGCGCCCGGCCGGTCCTCTGCCGTATCGAGGACGCGCCCGTGGAGCGCACGGAGCCCGAGAAAGTCGAAATAGTTCGACGACACCACCCCGGCCCGAACGCGGTGCGGTCCGCCTTCGTCGATCAGCGTGAACGACATCGCGTGAAATTCGCTCACCTCGGCGAGCGACGGCACCCGGGTCCGGTAGGCGTCGAGGTCGGCGACCGAGAATCCGGCTCGCTCCGGCACGGCACCGGTGCCGCCCGGCGAGGGAGCCTTCTGCACGAGCTCGACGAGCCGGTCGCCCTCGAGGAAGGGCAGCGGGCGAATCAAGGTGCCGTACGCCACCGAGAAGAGCGCCGTGGTGGCACCGATGCCGAGCGCGAGCGTGGTAACGACCGCCGCCGCGTACCCGGGCGTGCGCGCGAGCGCACGAACCGACTGCCGCAGGTCGACCGGCACGTCGCGCACGGTGCGCACCAGCCCTCGGTCCGGCACGCGCAGCCCGCTCGCGCCCCGGCGGTACCCCCTCGCCGCGAATCGCTCGGCGAGGCCCGTCCGCAGCGTGTCGAAGATGAAACGCAGCCAGAACCGTACGCAGGCCACCCCGCCCGCCGTCCGAGCCCGCGTCGCGAGCGCCCGGGCGTCCTGCTCCAGCTCGTCCGCGTAGAGCTGCCGGAACGCCGGCGGATAGATCCTGAGAAGCAGCCGGATCAGCGTCACGAGGGCACGTCACCTGTCATGCGCTCCGCGCGGGCGACGTCGAGCAGCACCCTGAGCCGCTCGGCTTCGGCCCGGACCACGGCCTTGCCGAGCTCCGTGACGCGGTAGTACTTGCGCCGGGTGTCGGCGCCTTCCGGACGATCCACCTCGCAAATGAGCCCGTCGTCGACCATGCGGTTCATGGTGGCGTACAACGTGCCCGGCAGGATCGACGCGCGACCGCCCGTCTTCGCGTCGATCGCCTCGAGAATTCCGTACCCGTGCAGCGCGTCCTGACCGAGCGCGATCAGCACGTGGAACACCGGAGCGCTCAGGGGCAGGAATCGTGCGGGTGTGTCGTTCATGGCGTCTCTCGACAACGCGGGAGGGCTCGTCATTCGGCGCGCAGGGCCTGTACCGGGTCCACCGCGGTCGCGCGCCTCGCCGGAAGATACGACGCGATCAGCGCGACGGCCCCGAGGGCGAAAGCGGCACCCGCAAAGGTGAGCGGATCGAAGGGTTCGATGCCGAAGAGGAATCCACCCAGCAGCCGGGCGAGCCCCGCCGCCGCGAGCCCCCCGATCAGCCACGACACCCCGACGAGCGCCAGCCCTTCGCCGAGCACGCCCGAGAGGATCCGGCCGCGGTCGGCGCCCACCGCCATCCGGAGGCCGAACTCGCGCGTTCGCTGGCTCACCGAGAACGCCAGCACGCCCAGCACCCCGACCGCCGCGATGGCGAGCGCCAGGAGCGCGAATCCCCCGAAGAGAACCGCGTTGAGGCGGGCGGGCGCGACGTCGTCGGCCACGAGGTCTTCGAGGGTGCGAATGCGGTCGACGGGCCGCGTCGGGTCGAGGGAGCGAATCGCGTCCCGCGCGGCTTGAATGACCGGGGCCGGCTCGCCGCGGGTGGCGATCAGGAGCGTGAAGCCGTACCCGGTCTGCTCGGCCGGCGTATAGACCGTCGGCACGGGGTCCACGTCGAGGCCGATCTGGCGGCTGTCGTCGACGACCCCGACCACCCTTCGCCAGGCCCCGAAGTTCGCGCCGTCGAACGACCAGGAGATGCGCTGCCCGACCGGGTCTTCGTCGCCGAAGTACGCGCTCGCGAGGGCCTCGCTGATGACCGCCACGGTGTCCGTCCCGGCGACGTCGAGTCTCGTGAGCAGACGCCCGCGCGTGAGGCGCAGGCCGAGCGCCTCGAAGTAGCCCGGCGTCACACTGTTGAAGGTGGCCTGCGACGACCGGGGCTCGGCCTCGCCCCCCTCGACCCGGAAGTCGAACGCCATGACCATCGGATCGGTGAGCGGCGCGTAGTTCGCGACCCCGACCGCGCGCACGCCCGGAAATGCCGCGACGCGTTCCTCGACCTGCCGAAACAGCTCCGCGTTCGAGAGCACCGGCTGGGTGCTCGCGAACGACTGGAACGCCTGCATCGTCACGACGTTCTCGGTCTCGAACCCCGGGTCGACCGCGCGCAGCGCGAGCAGGCTCCGCACGAGCAGCCCCGCCCCCGCCAGGAGGGCGAACGAGAGCGAAAGCTGCGCGACGACGAGCCCCCGCTGCACCCTGCGGCGGGCGCGCGAGCCCGTCGACCGCGTGGCGGCCGACGCAAGCCCCTGCGCACCCGGAGCCACGGGCATGCCCGGCAGGTAGGTGAGCGCCACGGCCACGCCCACGCCGACGAGCAACGTCACGCCGAGTACCACCGGATCGACCCCGACCTCTTCCGCGCGCACCGTGAACCGCGCGGCGTAGGCGGCGAGGGCGTCGCGGCTCAGGAACGCGAGCAGGAGCCCGAGCAACGCACCCCCGGTCGACAGCACGACGCTCTCGGCCAGGAGCCCCCGCCGGAGCGCAGCCGGCGTCGCGCCGAGCGCCCCTCGCGTGGCCAGCTCGCCTTCGCGCCGGATCAGGCGCGTGAGGGTGAGGTTGGCGAGGTTCGCGCAGGCGAGCGCCAGCACCGCGACCACGGTACCCATCAGCAGCACGAACACCGGGCGCGCCTGCCGCGTCAGCTCGTCCTGCCAGCGCGTCACCGTGAGGTCGAATCCCATGCCCGCCGGGTACGCGTCCGGGAACTCGCGGTGCAGCCGACCCGCGAGCGCGAGCGCCTCGGCCTGGGCTTCCTCGATCGTGGTACCGGGCGAGAGCCGCGCGAAGACGTCGGTCATGCGGTGCGTGCGGCTGTCCTGCATGCTCGCACCCAGGTAGTGGTCGTTCGTGGCGTAGTTGACGTAGAAGTCCTGCCGTCGCGACCCGGTGTAGTGTGCGCCGGGCTCCAGCACCCCCACGATGCGCGTCGGCCGCCCGCTCAACTCGACGAGCCGCCCCAGCGCGTCCCGGTCTTCGCCGAACACGCGCGACCAGTACGCGTGCGTGAGCACCATGACCGGCTCGGCGCCGGACCGCTCGTCTTCCACACCGAGCGTGCGGCCGAGCGCGGCGTCGAGCCCCAGCACCTCGAAGTAGTTCGACGTGACGAGGCCCCCGACCGCCCGATGGGGCTCGACGGCAGCGCCCCCCGGCACCACGCTGAAGGTCCAGTCTCCGAACTCCACGACTTCGTCGAAGGCGTCGACCCCCGCGCGCAGGTCCGCGACCTCGTGGAACGAGAAGGTCGTGTTCTGCACGCCGGCCCGTACGGCGGGTTGCTGCAGGTAGGCGATCCGTTCGGCGTCGTCGAACGGCAGAGGGCTGAGCAGCACGCCGTGCACGACGCTGAACACGGCGCTGTTCACGCCGATCGCGAGCCCGAGCGTGAGCATGAACGCCGCCGCGTACCCTGGATTGCGCGAGATGCCGCGCCACGCCGACCTGACCTGATGTGCGATCCCCATCGCCCGACCCCCTCCCTCGTGAGTTCTCCGGTACCGCCACGCACCGATCATATGACGATATATCTTTTTCCACAAGATATATGATGCCGCAGCGTTCCGCTCGGCGTCACGGGGGGATCGCGGGTCAGGCGTCGGCGGCGATGTGGCGCCAGAAGAGCTGCAGCTGGTCCGACACCTCTTCCATGGCCCGGATCGAGAGCAGGTCGAGATGCCGGCCGAGCGATTCTCCGACGAGGCCTCGCAGAAAGTTCGTCGGGTCGTCGAGGTCCCACTCCAGGAACGGCTCCGGACCGCGCTCGAGGTTCGAGAGAATGCGCAGCACCAGGTAGGTGTCGTCGAGCAGCCCGGCCAGCCCCTGGGTCATTTCGGGAATCAGGTCGACCGGGCGCGTGAAGTAGGCGGCCGCGTGGTCGAGGAGCGGCTGCACGACCGGCACCAGGTGGCGCTCCTCCGCCGCCTGCGCGGCGCGCGCCAGGAAGACCGGCACGGTTTCGATGATCTCGACCGCGACGTCGGCGGTCTCTCGAACCTGTGCGCTCGTCGCCTCGGGCAGGCGGTTTCGAATGAAGCGTTCGAGCGGTTCCATGCCCCGGGCCTTGGCCGAGAGAATCACGGCCTGCACGTCGGAAAGGTCCATGACGGTCATGACGGCCCGCCCCCTGCGAGCGAGGTGAAGCGCGCGGCGGCGGCAGGCCCCGTGGCCTCGTCTTCGTGTTTGAAAAAGACGAAAAGGTCGCTCCAGCCCTGTGCGGTGAGCCGCCCCGCCCAGTCCCCGAGCGCATCGTCCGAGTACGAGGTCTGACGGAGCCTGGCGTACCCCCAGTCCGCGGTCCGGACCAGGGGCGGATCCTTGTCGGCGTCGCCGGTATCGGCGATCACGAGCGCCTGGTTGGCGTCGGCGAGCACCTGGTAGGTCGCGTCGTCGAACCAGGAGGAGCTCCGGAACTCGAACGCTCCACGCACGCCGCCCGGAAGCCGGGCCACGAACGCGGCCAGCAGCCCGTCGTCGCGCTTGAGCCACGGCGGCGTCTGGAAGAGGAACGCACCGAGGCTCTCACCCAGCGCGCTCGCGTTGCCGACCAGGTACTCGAGCGCGCTCGCTGCGTCGTCTCCGAGCTTGGCCTGATGCGTGATGCGCCGCGACGCCTTGAGCACGAAACGGAATCCGTCGGGCACCTGCGCGCCCCACCCTTCGAGCACCTCGCGCCGGGGCATGCGGTAGAAGGTGTTGTTCACCTCGACCGCACCGAGCCGCGCCGCGTAGAAGGCGAGCATCTCGGCGTCCGGGAGGTCGTCCGGGTAGAACGCTCCCTTCCACTCCTTGTAGGACCAGCCGCTCGTGCCCGCGTAGATCGCCATGACCTCGTGCTCCTCCGATTCGTGCGAGGTGCGCAAGGTACGGCATGCGGCGCGAGGTCGACAGAAGGCCCGCCAACGAAAGGCTTGCGAGCGGCAGGCTCGCGGCCCTACCCATGCGATACGGATCGGCCCGTTCGGGGCCGATGCATGTCTTCGACGGAGGCTCGCGGTGCAGGAGGCACGAGGCCAGGGCACGGTGGTGCGGTTCGCGCGGACCCGTGAGCAGGAGTTCGTCACCGCGGTCCTTCGCGCGGCCGACGCGCTCCGCCGCCACTTCACGTCGCTCATCGAAGACGAGGGGCTCACCCTCGCGCAGTTCAACGTGCTCCGGATCCTCCGGCGGGCCGGCGCCCAGGGGCTGCCCACGCTCACGATTCGCGACCGCATGGTCGAGCGCGCCCCGGCGATCACGCGTCTGGTCGATCGCCTTGCGGCCCGCGGCTGGGTGGACCGGCAGCGAGACCCCGACGACCGACGCGTGGTCCACTGCCGGATCACCGAAGACGGGCTCGCCGTGCTGGAGCGGCTCGACCCGGTGATCGACGTGGCGGGCCCCGAGGCCCTGGCCGTGCTCGCGCCCGACGTCCAGCACGACACCACGCAGGCGCTCCAGGCGCTGGCCCACTCGCTCGAGCCCGACGCGGCCGACCCCTGATCGCTTTCGACCGCACCCACGGCGCACGAAGGGCGAGCGCTGCCCCACGTTGCACCGTGAGGGGCGGCCTTTCTATGTTGGCGCGTTGATTCGAATCCGATGACCGACCGTGCGGCCGTCCGGTCCGCGCGCCCCGTACGTACGCCCGGAGCGGCGTCCGCTCCGACTTCAGGAGAAAGAACGCGTGAAGCTTCATACCCAGATCGCCCTCGGGCTCGTCCTGGGAGCGCTCGTCGGCGGCCTGTGCAACGCCCTCTTCCCCGACGCGCCCTGGGTGCTCTGGGTGGGCGACAACATCGCCGGACCGGTCGGGCAGGTCTTCCTGCGCATGCTCTTCATGACGGTGGTGCCGATCGTCGCGGTGTCGATCGCACTGGGCGTGGCGGGCATCGGTGATATCAAGACGCTGGGCAAGCTCGGCGGGCGAACCTTCGGCTACTTCGCCATGTCGACGCTGATCGCCACCGTCATCGGCCTCACGCTCGTCAACACGATCCGGCCCGGGGGCGGGGTCGACGAGGCCACGCGCGACGCCCTCATGGCGACCTACGCGACCGACGCCGAGGGCCTGCAGGCTGCGGGTCCGCCGGAGTTCGGCGTCGATCTGTTCGTGAGCATCGTACCGAGGAATCCCGTGGCGGCGATGGCCGACATGGACATGCTCGCGCTGATCTTCTTCTCGCTGGTGTTCGGCGCCGCCCTGACCATGATACCCAAGGAGCGGGCGGCGCCGGTGATCGCCGTGCTCGAGGGCATCGGCGACGCGATCATCAAGATCATCGAGATGGCCATGAAGCTCGCGCCGTACGGCGTGTTCGGGCTCATCTTCGTCATGACCTCGCGCTTCGGGTGGGGATTGCTGGGCCAGCTCGGCATGTACGTGGTGGTCGTGGTCGGCGGCCTGCTGCTTCACGCCGCCGTGGGAATCCCCCTGCTGGTGCGCTTCTTCGGACGCATGAGCCCGGCGCGCTTCTACCGCGCCGTGAGGGCGCCGATCATCACCGCGTTCTCGACGAGCTCGTCGATGGCCACGCTGCCGGTGAGCATCGAGACGGCGGAACAGAAGCTCAAGACGCAGCCCAAGATCGCCGGCTTCGTGCTCCCGCTCGGCGCGACGATGAACATGAACGGCACCGCGCTCTTCGAAGGCGTCACCGTGCTCTTCCTGGCGCAGGTCTTCGGCGTGGGCCTGGACCTCGGCAGCCAGATCGTCGTCGTCGTGCTCTCGGTGCTCACGGCGATCGGCGCAGCGGGTGTGCCCGGTGGCTCGCTACCGCTCATGATGGTCGTCATGGCAACGGTGGGCGTGCCGCCCGAGGGCATCGCGATCGTGCTCGGTGTGGACCGGATTCTCGACATGTGCCGTACCACCCTCAACGTGGTCGGCGACCTCTCGGCGGCGGTGTACGTCGACCGCGTCGACCAGGACCTCGAGCGCGCCGCCGGTGCGCGTCCGATGGCGCCCGCAGCCTGACCCGAACCCGGAGTCCGTCCGTGACCCTCTCGCATCGTGCCCGACCCCTCTCGTTCGCGCTCGCCCTCTCGCTCGCCGCGTGCGGGGGCGCCGATGAAGGCGCGCCGGGCGGCGAGACCGACGCTGCGCCGGCCGCATCGGCGGAGTCCGCGCCGCTGCCGACCGTCGACGACCGCCTGTTCGCGATCGAAGGGCTCGCGGGCCCCGAGGCGGTCAAGTACGACCCCGACCAGGACGTCTACTTCATCAGCAACTTCGGCGACGGGGGCGAGGAGCGGGCCAACGACGGATTCCTGAGCCGCGTGCAGGCCGAAGACGGGACGGTCGTCTCGCTCCGGTGGGCGACGGGCACCGACGAGGTGCCGCTCATCGACCCGCGCGGCATGGCCCTCGACGGCGACCTGCTCTGGGTGGCCGACGCCGACGGCGTGCACGCGTTCGACCGCCGGAGCGGCGAGCACCGGCAGTTCGTGAACATGACGGCGCTCGAGCCGGGCTTCCTGAACGACCTCGCCGTCGGGCCCGACGGCGCCCTCTACGTCACCGACACCGGCACGTCGAAGGTCTACCGGCTGGCTCCGGGTGGCGAACCGGAGGTGGCGGCCGAAGGCCCCGACGTCGGCAACCCGAACGGCATCACCTGGGACCCCGCGACCGAGCGCTTCGTGCTCGTGCCGTGGGAAGGCGGCGGCGACCGCCTTCGCTCGTGGAATCCGGCTACCGGAGAGCTCGGCACGCACGCGACATCACCCGGCGCGCGCTTCGACGGGGTCGAGCCGATGCCCGGCTCAGGCGGCGGGCTGCTGGTCGCGAGCCAGGCCGACTCGGCGCTGCACCTGGTCCAGGGCGGCGTGGGGCGTCCGGTGATTCGTGTGCCCGGCCGCCCCGCAGACATCGCGATCGACACCCGGCGCGGACGCGTCGCGGTACCCTACATCGCGCTCGACCGCGTCGACGTCTGGGCGCTACCTCCGGCCGAACCGCAACGCGACTGACCGCAGAATCAGCCCACGTGCACTTCGATGCGGTCTCCGCCGACGTGCCGCGCCCGCTCGAGCGCGGCGTCGGCAGCTTCGACGAGCTCTTCGGGCGTCGTCATGTCCGGCGTCCAGGTCGCGACCCCGCAGGCGAGGGTGACGCCCGAGTCGGCCAGCAATTCCTCGACGGCCTGCACCACGCGGTCGGCGAAGATGAGGGCGCCCTGCCGGTTGCAGACCGCGAGAAGCGCCCGATAGCGGCCCTTGCCGAGATGCGCCACGCGATCGGTCTTGCGGCAGCGCCCGACCACGAGCCCCCCCAGCCGCTCCTCGACGGTGCCGTCGTCGGCCCCGTCGACGGCGAGCGAGACCATCGCCATCGACACCAGGGTGAGAGGCACACCCCGGTCGGCGATGCCGAAGGCGAATCGGAGGACGGTTTCGAAGTCCTCGGGAGTCGTGAGATTGGTCATGGTCGCGCCGCGCTTGGGCCGATGGTCGTCGGCCCCGTGGCCGACCCGCATGTTCCAATTCTGCGTTCCGGCGCCGCAATCGCAAGTCCCCATGCTCATTAAGCTTCCTTCATCGGCCGAGACGGCCACCCTGCCGCTCCTGCTGGCGGTCGCGGTCGGTGGCGCGCTCGGGGCCATGGCGCGGTACGTGTTGAGCGAATGGGCGCAGCTCCGCTGGGGTCTCCAGTTTCCGTGGGGCACGCTTATCGTGAACCTGCTCGGCTGTTTCGCGCTCGGACTGGTCTACGGGCTGCTCGAGACCGTCGAGATCTCCGCTGCGCTGCGCCCTGCCGTCACGGTCGGGTTTCTCGGCGCCTTCACCACCTTCAGCACCTTTTCCTACGAGACCCTGCTCCTCGTGGAGGGCGGCCAGGCGCTCCGCGCCGCCGGCTACGTGGCGCTCAGCGTCGCGGTCGGACTCGCACTTTCCGCGACGGGGCTCGCGCTCGGCCGAATACTCTCATGACCCTCGACCGCGTCACCGCCACCGAACAGGCGCTCGATCGATTCCTCGCCTCGGCCCAGCCGAGCCTGCGCCAGCGCGACCCTGCCGAGCCGTTCGTCGACGGCGGCCACCTGACGTCGGGCGACGCCCTGGCCGCCTTCGAAGATCAGCTCCTGAGTCGCGCGATCGACGCCGAGGCTCGGCGGCTGAAGGCGTCCGGCCGGAGCTACTACACGATCTCCTCGGCGGGCCACGAGCAGAATGTCGTCTTCGGCTCGCTGCTCCGGACCACCGACCCGTGCTTCCTGCACTACCGTTCGGGCGCTCTCATGATGGCCCGCCACCGGCGCGGCGAGACCCACGACCCGGTGCTCGATACGATGCTCTCGATCTGCGCCGCCGAAGACGACCCGGTGGCGCGGGGGCGGCACAAGGTCTGGGGCAGCCGGGCGCTCTGGGTGCCGCCGCAGACGAGCACGATCGCGTCGCACCTGCCCAAGGCGGTGGGCACGGCCTTCGCGCTCTCGCGGGGCCGACGCATGCAGGTCGAGACCGAACTGCCGCACGACTCGGTCGTGTACTGCTCGTTCGGCGACGCCTCGGCGAACCACGCGACCGCGCTCACCGGTATCGGCGCCGCCCGCTACGGCACCCGGCGCGGGAATCCCATGCCGCTGCTCTTCGTGTGCGAAGACAACGGGCTCGGCATCAGCGTCGACACCCCGCGCCGGTGGATCCGCGAGAGCTTCTCCACGCTGTCTCACATGCGGTATTTCGAGGCCGAAGGCTCGCTGGCCGACATCTGGGAAGTCGCGCGCGAGGCCGTCGAGACCTGCCGTAGCCAGCGCATGCCGGTCTTCCTGAGGCTCGTCTGCGTGCGGCTCTGGGGCCACGCGGGCAGCGACATCGAGAGCGCCTACCGCACGCCCTCCGAGATCGCCGCGACCGAGGCGCAGGACCCGCTGCTCGTGAACGCGAAGCTCCTGGTCGATTCGGGCGCCGCCACCCCGGAGCGGCTGCGGCTCATGCGCGCGCGTGTGCAGGAGCGGGTGCGCGAGGCGGGCGAGATCGCGGCGGCCCGGCGGCCGCTGCCCGACCGGCGCGCGGTCATGTCGACGCTGGCCCCGTACGATGCGGAGCAGGTCCGGCGCTCCGCCAGCGGACGCGCCGACGAAGCGCAGCGCGCGGCGTTCTGGGGCAGCGACCCGCCCGAGGCGCAGACGGCGCCCGTCAAACGGACGATGGCGGCGCACCTGAGCGCGGCTCTCGCCGACGAGATGCTCCGCCGGCCCGAGATTCTGGTCTTCGGCGAGGACGTCGCCAAGAAGGGCGGCGTCTACTACGTGACGGCGGGGCTCCAGAAGCGCTTCGGGCGGAGCCGCGTGATAGACACGCACCTCGACGAGACGAGCATTCTGGGGCTGGCGCAGGGGGCCGGAATGCTCGGTCTGCTGCCGGTACCGGAGATCCAGTACCTCGCCTACGTGCACAACGCGGTCGACCAGCTCCGGGGTGAAGCGGCCTCGCTCTCGTTCTTCAGCGACGGACAGTTCACGAACCCGATGGTGGTCCGCATCGCGTCGTTCGCGTACCAGAAGGGCTTCGGCGGCCACTTCCACAACGACAACAGCATCGGCGGGCTGCGTGACATTCCGGGGCTCGCGCTGGTCGCGCCCGCGCGTGGCGACGACGCCGTGCGTCTGCTCCGGGGCGCCGTCGCCCTCGCGCGCGAGTGCGGGCGGGTGGTGTGCTTCCTGGAGCCCATCGCGCTCTACCACGAGCGCGACCTGCACGACGAGGGAGACGGGCTGTGGTTGAGCGACTACCCCGTGCCGGGTGAGGCGCTCCTGCCGGGTGAAGTGGGCCTCTACGGCCCCCCCGACGCCGAGCTCCTCCTCGTGAGCTACGCCAACGGGCTCCGCATGAGCCTGCAGGCGCAGCGCGTGCTCGAGCACCGCCACGGCGTACGCGCACGCGTTCTCGATCTGCGATGGCTGAACCCGCTGCCGCTGGAGGCCGTCGAGGCGGAGGCCCGCGGGCGGCGCGGGGTGCTCGTGGTCGACGAAGCGAGGCACACGGGCGGAGGCGTCGCCGATGCCGTCGTGGCCCACCTCGCCGAACGCGACACGGGGGCCCGGTTGAGGTCGGTGCGCTCGGCCGATTCCTTCGTGCCGCTCGGCCCGTCGGCCGACACCGTCCTCCTCCAGACCCCCGAGATCATCCAGGCCGCGTTGGCGCTCGTGGCGCGCTGAGGCCGGGGCGCCGCGCGCGCGCGGTCAGTTGCCGCCGCCGTGCCGGCGGATCATCTCGTCCTGAAGCTCCTCGCTCGC
>CBFGQV010000037.1:0-13524 GCA_965651045.1 uncultured bacterium | reverse complement strand
CTACCCACACGTACCGTGCGGCCCCCGACCTCCGCCTCGATACCCTTGCCGGTGTGCGCCTCTGCGCGGTGCGCCGGGGCGATGGCGAGACCCCGCGCGCGCGCCTCGTTCACGACCGCTTCACCGAGTGGGTGCTCGGAGCCCGCCTCGGCGGCGGCCGCGAGCGCGAGCACCTCGTTCGCGTCGAGCCCGCTTCCCGCCGCGGGTGTGACGTCGAGCACCGCCGGCCGACCGATCGTGACGGTGCCCGTCTTGTCGAGCACGACCGTGCGGAGCGCCCGTGCGCGCTCGAGGGCCGCGGCGTCGCGGAAGAGAATGCCCCGCTCGGCACCGAGCCCCGTGCCCACCATGAGCGCGGTCGGCGTGGCGAGTCCCAGCGCGCAGGGGCAGGCGATGACCAGCACCGCCACCGTGCGAATCATCGATGGCGTGAATCCGGCGCCGACTCCGAGGTACCACACGGCGAAGGTGACCGCGGCGATGACCAGGACCACAGGTACGAAGACCCCCGCCACCCGATCGGCGAGCGCCTGGATCGGCGCGCGGCTGCCCTGCGCCTCGCGCACAAGCTGCACGATGCGCGCGAGCGCCGTGTCGCTGCCGACACGCGTGGCCCGCATCGCGAGCACGCCGCTCCGGTTCACGGTGGCCCCGACCAGCGCATCGCCCGGCCCCTTCTCGACCGGCAGGCTCTCGCCCGTGAGCATGCTCTCGTCGACCGCCGACCGGCCCTCGACCACCTCGCCGTCGGTCGGAACCGACTCGCCCGGGCGCACGCGAAGCAGGTCGCCGGGGCGCACGTCGTCGAGCGGCACGTCGACCTCGCCGTCGTCACGAATCACGCGCGCCGTCCGCGGACGCAGGTCGAGCAGCCGGCGAATGGCCTCACCGGTGCGGCCCTTGGCGCGCGCCTCGAGCAGCTTGCCGAGCTTGATCAGCGTGATGATGACGGCCGCCGTCTCGAAATAGACGTGGTGCCCGAGCGCGTGCGAGCCACCGAGCAGCGCGAGCGTCACCGGTACCGAGTACGCGTACGCCGCCGTCGAGCCCAGCGCGACCAGCACGTCCATGTTCGCCGTGCCGTTCCGGAGCGCCTTGAAGCCGCCGACGTAGTAGTCCCACCCGACCCAGAACTGGACCGGCGTGGCGAGCGCGAGCATGAGCAGGTTCACGCGCGGATCGTCGGCCCACGCGCCGAGCAGCCCGAAATCGCGCGCCATGCTCAGCGCGAAGAGCGGCAGCGTCAGCGCCAGCCCTACCAGAAAGGTGCGTGTCTGATGCGCGATCTCTTCCGAACGCGCCCGCGCCTCGGCGTCCCCACCCGCCTCGTCCGCGCCGGGCTCGACCACCCCGTACCCGGCGCGCTCCACGGCGCGCACGAGGGCGTCGCGCCCCACCTGTCCCGGCTCGACATCTACCCAGGCGCGTTCGGTGGCGTAGTTGACCGACGCGCTCACGACGCCGGGCACCTTCTTCTTCAGGGTGCGCTCGACGGTCGCCGCGCAGTTGGCGCAGGTCATGCCCGTGATCGCCAGCTCGACCCGCTCGGGGGTCGTGGCCTTCTCGCTCATGGCGGGCCGGTCAGTCCGCGACCGGGTAGTTGATTTCGTCGAGGAGCGCCGCGACCTCGTTCCAGTCGGTCACCGCGTCGTCCCACCGCACCTCGACGGTGCGTCGCACCGCGTCGGCCTTCACCGCCTCGACGCCGTCGAGATCGCCCAGTTCACGCTCGATCGTCGTGACGCAGTGGCCGCAACTGATGTTCGGAACCTTCGCCGTACGTGTGCTCATGGTCTGCTCTCGTCGTGTCTCTGAAAAGGGGGGATTCGCGGTCAGGCTCGGCCGGCCGCATCGAAAAGGTCCATCAACTCGCCCAGCACCCGCTCGCGCTCGCGCGGATCGTCGCCCTGGATCGCCGCCGTGGCGCAGTGGTGCAGGTGCCGGTCGAGCACCATCGCAGACACCTTCTTGAGCGCCTTCTGCACGGCAAGAATCTGGTGGACGATGTCCACGCAGTACGCGTCGTCTTCGACCATGCGCGCGATGCCGCGCACATGCCCTTCGACGCTCTTGAGTCGCGCGAGTACCTGCGGATCGGCCACGGAGCCACCTCTCCTCATCGGGTGAACGATGAACGAAGATAATACATACCCCCCCGGGGGGGGAGGGGGTACCGACAACGGCGCCGTCCGATTCGTTTGCGAAGGCCAGCGCTCGTGGCGACCTTGCGTCGCTCCGAACCGTTGACTCGCTCGTGGCTTCCGCGACCGGCAGCGCTGGCATGAGTGGAAAGATGACCGACTTGCAGGGTCTCATCAC
This sequence comes from uncultured bacterium, assembly GCA_965651045.1. Taxonomy (GTDB): domain Bacteria; phylum Gemmatimonadota; class Gemmatimonadetes; order Longimicrobiales; family Gaopeijiaceae; genus Gaopeijia. The sequence goes on along the minus strand of CBFGQV010000037.1, from coordinate 11,205 downwards.
GCGACTGGCCGCCCGCTGGGGTGAGGGCGACCGACAGGCCTTCGAGGACCTGGTCGAACTCGTCTACGACGACCTCCGGCAGATCGCTCACCGCCACCTTCGCTCCGAGCGGCGCGACGCGCTGCTCGACACGACCGCGCTCGTGCACGAAGCCTACCTGAGGCTGGCCTCCGTCGAGGATGGCACATGGCGGAGTCGCGCGCATTTTTTCGCATTCTGTTCCAAGGCCATGCGAAGGATTCTCATCGACTACGCACGGCGTAATGAGGCGGCGAAACGCGGAGGCGGTCGAATCAGGATTCCACTTACCGCCGACCTGGCACCGGTCGACGATCATTCGACCGACCTCCTTTCACTCAACGACGCGCTGGAGCGCTTAGAGAAAAAGGATACCCGCATGGCTCAGATCGTCGAGTACCGGTTTTTCGGAGGCATGTCCACCGCCGAGGCAGCCGAAGCGCTGGAGATCTCACCCCGTACGGTCGAGCGTGATTGGACGAGGGCACGCGCCTACCTCTACCAGGCGCTCACGGACCAACCCGAAGCCCGTCCGGGCACCTGAGCGAGAGGTCCGGCACCGTGGACGAGTCCGACGATCGCTGGAGCGTCATCGACGCGCTCTTCGCAGCCGCCCTCGAGCTGCCCGACGAGCAGCGCGCGGCCTTCCTCGCAGCCGAGGCGCCCGACCAGGACGTGAGGGCCGCCGTCGAAGCGCTGCTTCGTGCCGAGGCTTCGTCACGAGGTCTCCTCGACCAGCGGACCGTCGTCTCGCGCGCCCTCATCGATGCGCTCGACGACAGCGCTTCCGGCCGCGCCCGGAAGGCCCCGATGAATCGAGGTACCGAATCACGAGCGAGCCGCACCGGTGAGCGGGTGGGCGCCTTCGAGCTGCTCGAGCTCCTGGGCCACGGAGGCATGGCCTCGGTGTACCGCGCACGACGGGTCGAGGGGGGATTCGAGCAACAGGTCGCCGTCAAGCTCATTCGCACCGACGTCGGGTCTGATGAGCTGGTCCGGCGGTTCGACGCCGAGCGGGCGATTTTATCTGCACTGCGGCACGCCAATATCGCCCGGCTGCTCGACGGTGGCTCGACCAGCGACGGTGTACCCTATCTCGTCATGGACCTGGTCGAGGGCACGCCGATCACCGACTTCACGCGTGGGCGGCGCCTCGATACCGAGGCTCGACTCTGGCTCTTCCTGGAGATCGCCGGCGCCGTAGCCTATGCGCATCGCAACCTGGTAGTGCACCGCGATCTGAAGCCGTCGAACATTCTCGTCGATGACGATGGTCACCCGATGCTGCTCGATTTCGGTATCGCCAAGCTGCTCGAAGAGAACGGCGGCACCGGAGGCCTCACGGAGACGCGCGCCCGCTGGATGACCCCGGGCTACGCCGCACCCGAACAGATCCGGGGCGAGGCGGTGAGCACGGCCACAGACGTATACCAGCTCGGCGTGCTGCTCTACGAACTGCTCGCCGACGCCCGTCCTTTTCAGGTCGAGGGGCGGTCGACCTACGAGATCGAACAGGCGATCCTCAACCAAGACCCGCCCCGGCCGAGCATGCAGACTTCCGGGGCGGGGCGCGACCAGCTCGCAGGTGACCTCGACGCCATCGCGCTCAAGGCCATGCGCAAGGAGCCGGACGAGCGGTACCCGTCGGTCGAAGCCCTGGCTGCCGACGTCCGGCGCCACCTCACCTCCCAGCCCGTCGAGGCCCACCGGGGTGGTCGGGCCTACCGAGCCAGGAAGTTCGTACGGCGCAACCGAGGACTGGTGTTCGGCGCCGTGACCGTCGCGGCGCTGATCGCCGTCTGGGCCGTGTCCGCTACGGTTCAGGGCGCACGCCTCGCGGCCGAGCGGGACCGCGCCGAGGCCGAGTCCGAGACGGCCTCTCGTGTCACCGAGTTCCTGACGGACCTGTTGAGCGCGGTGGACCCGCGTGAGGCCCAGGGCTCGGAACCCACCGTGCGCGAGGTACTCGCGCTGGGCGTAGCGCGCATCGGTGAGCTCGAGGACCGACCGGCCGTGCAGGCCGACCTCTACGTCACCACCGGCAACGTCTACGAGGCCCTGGGCGACTTCGAGGCCGCCGACTCACTGCTCGCCCGGGCCCTCGAGTTGCGGCAGCAGCTGCATGGCGATGGCCCCCATGAGGAGCTGGCCGAAGTGCTGGTTCTCATCGGCAGGGTGCGCAAGGAGCAGGGCCGCTTCGACGAGGCAGAGCCCTTCATGGCCCGGGCGTTGCAGCAGCGGCGGGCGTTGCACCCCGAAGGCAGCGAGGGCATCGCCGACGACATGGTCGAGCTGGGCGACGCCTATCGGTTGCTCGGACGCGCGGACGACGCGCTGGCTCTGTACCACGATGCGCTCACAACCTACGAACGGCTACCTGCGCCCCCCCGGGCTTCGATCGCCATCACCCGAAACAATGTGGCCCTGGTCCATCACGAGGCCGGCCGTCTCGCCGAAGCCCTGCCCCTCTACGAACGCGCAGTGGAGGAGCTGCTCGACACGCTCGGGCCCACGCATCCGTACTCGCTGATCCTTCAGCAGAATCTGGCCGGCTTCAACCGCTCGCTGGGCCGATACGCCAGCGCAGATTCGATCTTCCGCGCGGTGGTGGCCGTAGAGCGCGAGGTGCATTCGGGCTCACCCAACGCAGCGACGGCACTCGCCAACCTGGGTATCACGTTGCGCATGCGGGGCCACTACGATGAAGCGGCCGAGGCTCTGCTCGGCGCGCTGGCTCTTCTGGAGCCTCTCGGTCCGACGCACCCCTCGGTGACGCTCCGGCTCAGGAATCTCGCCTTCGTGCGCATCGATCAGGGCCGCTTCGACGAGGCGGAATCCCTCGTGCGGGACTTCGCGCGGCGCCGGGTCGAGCGAGTGGGGCCCCAGGGCGAGACGACCGCCATCCAGGATCTCGGCATCGTGTACCGCCAGGCCGGCCGCTACGACGAGGCGCTCCATGCATTGAACGACGCGCTCGCACGGCGCCAGAACGAGGCAGAAGGCCCTCACCCGGCCAAGGTCGAAGTGCTCGAGGCCCTGGCGCTCACGCATTGGGACGCGGGAGATACGGGCCAGGCCGCAGCCGTATTCGGTGAGGCGCTCGAGATGGTGCGGGAGATGGGTCAGGACACCGAGGCCGTGGACCTTCTCGTCGGGCTCGCGACCCTTGCCCTCGACGAAGGGCGCGTCGACGATGCCGCACGGCACCTCGACGAGGCGACAAGGCTGATGGGCTCCAACCTTCCGCCCGGTACCAGCTTCCAGGCGACCCTCGACCTGCAACGCGCGCGGCTACGACTCGCGAACGGCGAGGGTGAGGCGGCGCTCGAGGCTGTGCGAATGCTCGCCCCGTGGTTCGAGCGGCAGTATGCCCCAGGCCACGCCGCCCGGGCGGTGGTGATGGGAGTAGAGGGTGAGATCCTGGCCGAACTCGGACACCTCGACGAAGCGCGTGTACTGTTGGCGACCAGCGACTCACTGCTCGCCGGAGGCCCGGCCGCACTGCGTCGCGCTTCAGCCGCGCGACTCCGGGCGCTCGGCGAACCCCAGCGGACGCCCTGACCGGTCGCGGAAGAAAGGGAGTATCCCGCGGCAACGCCGCGCGTCGTTCCCCGGGGGCCATACTTGCGCCGAGCTTCCCTCAGCCCCCACTCCACGCGCTGGAGCAACTCACCCACGCGGAGGGATCGTCCGGATCGTAGAGGGCGGCCCGGAAAGTAGCGCTCACACTAGTGGGAGTCAGCGCTTCGGAGGGCAGGCCACTCGGGAGAACCGCCGAGATGCTGCCGGTGAGCATGTCGTCTGCAACCGACGCGACCGTGATGTGGCCGCCGCAGGTCTGGCAGGTGAGACCGACTTCGGGCCAGAACTCCGCCCCGTCGGGGGTGCCGACGTGTAGCCACGTGCCTCGTTCGATGGCGAAGGTACCGGGTGTTCCAGGCCACCCGGCCGCGGTCGACAGACCGACGTAGATCTGGGAGCCGATGGCAACGTCACTCGCCCCTTCGAGCCGAACGGTAAGCCGTCCGTCGGCCGACACACGGTACTGCGCCGGCCCCTGCGACTGCGCCGATGTGTGACCGCTGAGGGTCGCGTCGTACGAACACCGGCAACCGCCCACCGTCACGGTCACGGTGTCGGTGAGCTGCGGATCGGCCACGCTCGTCGCGATCACACTTACCGTGGTGCCTGGAGCGAGGCCTGCCGGAGCCGTATACACGCCGTCGTCGTCGATACTGCCCGTGCTCGCCGCCCAGGTAACCTCGAGATCGTCGACGCCGAACAACGCGGCCGTGAAGGTCTGGGTCGCGCCCGCCTCGATACAGGCGCCGCGCGGTGCGATCGTGAGCGAGGAGAAGCGGATCTCGGCGATCGTCAGCCGCTCTTCGTTCGAATAGAAGCGTGCCCCGGTCGTCGCGGTGTGCCTCACGACGAGCAGGTCGGGCCTCGACGGGTCGGGGTCGGCGGGCGCCGTGTACGAGACGATGTGCAGCCCGTCGCCGACGTACTCGATGCCCTGCACCGTTCCCTGAAGCACGACCGACGCGTCGCGCTCCACCAGTTCCGGGTAGCGAGAATCGATCACGGACACCGTGAATCCCTGAGGCTCGCCTGCGCGAAGGTGGATCTTGTCGGGGCTGACCACCATCTGCAGGATCTCGACCCGGACGTCGGTGTGGGCGAAGATCTGCTGCCCTCCGAACGCTCCATCGCGGGTTCGGACCGAAAGCGTCGCCACGCCCCACTCCCGGGGCTCGTAGACGGTCTCGTCGACCATGGCCACGGCATCGCCCGCCGCGATTCGCGCCTGGATCCATGTCGGATCGGTCACGTTGACAGGACCGAACAGTTCCGCATCGATGTCGAGCGACTCGATCTGCAACTCGCGCAGACGGGTCTCGATCCTGGGCAGCAACTTCGCGGCCACGGCATCGGCGTCGGTACCGGTGGAGAAGTCGAACTTTCCGGTCTGCTTGGCCAGTGTACGCGCCTGGTCGACCGCACCGAAGATCTCCTCCTGCAGGTTGTAGCCGTCGTTCGTTGCGTAGACCTCCGCGTACGAGACGCGCCCGCTCCGGTCTTCGTCTTCCAGGAAGCGGTCCCGGTCCACGTCGATGTTCATGGCCGTGAAGCGTGACGGGTAGAGGGCGGCGGCCTTCTCCCGCTCGGTGTAGATGACCCAGAAGGCGAGCGCGAAGGCTGTCTGAATCGCTTCGGCCACGGGCAACCCGTGCTCGCTCGCCACGCCGAATGCCTTGACGATGTCGTCGGCGACGCGCTTCGAGATGCCGTTCGACGACGCCTTGGCGGCGGCGGCCGCTCGCATGCAATCGTCCAGGAGTGCAGCGCTCGTGCCCACCACGTCGGGCAGGCATGCGAACCCTGAGGCTCGCGCCCCGCCGGGCGCCACCTGCACCGAGCCCCCTCCCTCGACCGAAGCTGCGAGCTCGGCTCTGACCGCGGTGCGCGCCAGGAGACGGTCGACATGGTCGCGCACGTCCGGGCCGGCGGCACCCTCGCCGTAGGCTCGGAGCGACAACCCGCCCGCCGGATCATCGAGCGCGGCTTGCGCCAGCGCGAGCGGCCAGAGCGCTGGCGCCAGGTCGGCGAGCGGCGCATTCATCAGCTCGTCTCGGGTCGCCCCGAATGCCTCGGCCTGCTGATCGAGAACCGACTGCAACAGGTCTACGACGGCCGCGAGTTCGCCGTCTGCGTTCGGCAACGGCCCGATGGTGAAGTCCACGGGCGCACAGGCCCTAATGCCGTCGGTGACGGTGAGCGTGACCGGCCCACCCTCGAGCCCTCCGCGTGGATGCAGGGGCACCAACAAACGGAGCGTACCCTCTTCGTCCGCGACAAGATGGGCGAGTCCCTCCACAGCGGCTCCATCGACCGAGATGGCCGCCGCTACAGGCAGTTCCAAGCCCGCCGGCAACGCGCCCACTTCGATCTCGTCGAGCGGCATCCCTTCCGCCTGCGCGAAGTGGAGGGACGGGCATGCGATGAGGGTGTAGGGTGAGGTGGGCTCCTCGGGCGGTTCCGGATCGACCGGATCGGACGCTTCACCTCCGCCACACGCAACCAGGCCCGCACTGATTAGAAGTACACCGACACACGACGCTGCACGAACCCGCGACATGGAATCCCCCTGTCTGTGGAACCACGATTACCTTGTCACCAGCGCAGAACCGGGCCACGGACCGTCACGCGTCCCTCACCTACGTCGCTTCGCCCAACACGCCGCATGGTACACGCAATTCATCGTCCAGCGGGGGTCGCCCGTGCGATCATCTCGCTCCTTCCGTTGTTCGGCACGCTCACGCCCGCGTTCGGCCAGGCGCAGGTCGACGCCGAAGCGGCCGAAACGCGATCCAGCGCGGCGATGCGCGTCGCCGACGAGTTCCACCGGAGCTTTCAGTCGATGGTCTGGGCGGGCATGGTCGAGCGACTGCACCCCGAGGCCCTGGCCTACCTGCGGCTCGCCGTCGTGATCACGGTCGACGCCGACACGACGGGGTGGGCGCTCGAGCGGCTGCTCGACGGAGTGCCGGATCGCGCTGCCTTCGACCGGCTCTCCGACGCCGAGGTCGTGGTCAGGGTCATGCGCGGCGTGGAGACCGAGGTGCCGGGACTCTTCTCGTCGCTCGTGGCCCGACGGAGCGAGGTTCTCGGGGCGGTCGCCGAGGGGCCGGACACCGCGCACGTCGTCTACCGCATCGTCACGCTCGCCGACGGTGCGGTGCCGAGCGTCGAGGCACTCACGCTCGTGCGGCACGAGGGGCGGTGGCTCGTCCGGTCGGCCGAGGAGATCGACGTGCTGCATACGGCGCTCCGCCGCGTGCCGATTCCTCGGCCGTCTCCGGGTGGCTGGGCGCCTCCGCCGCCGGTCAGCCCGGCGGTGCCTCGTCCGGGCGGGTGAGCCCCGGGTAGCCCGGACCGACCCGGGCGAGAAGCGCGAGCGACAGGGCGAGGCCGAGCGCCGCGAGCGCGTATCCCCAGATGGGGATCGCCTGCTCGGGGTCGAACCACCCGAGCGCCGAGGGCACGAGCACGGCCGCGTTGTTGAGGGCGTGCCAGAGGATCGCCGGCAGGATCGAACCCGTCAGCAGCACCACGATCGAGAGCACGATACCCAGGTAGGCGGTCGGCACGATGCGGTACAGGCTCACGTGGAAGAGGCCGAAGATCAGGCCGACGGCGAGGCAGAGCGCGACCGGACGCAGTCGGGCGCGAAGGCCGTAGAGCAACACGCCCCGGAAGGCGATCTCCTCGCAGATGGCCGGCAGCACGGCGAGGAACAGAACGAGTTGAACGAGGCCGATCTCTTCGGGCAGCAGGAACTGGCCGAATGCCTCGACCATGCGCGAGGGCACCGGCAGGAACCGGCCGGTGACCTCGGCGAGCCCGATGCCGACGAAGAGCGCCGAGGGCGCGCCGACCAGGACCGCAGGCCAGACCGCCCAGGGCACCCGGCGCAGCGCCAGCGCCTCCCGCACCGGCAACCGGTAGCGCCAGACCATCAGCAGTGCCCCCCCGAGGAAGAGGCCCACCACGTTGACCAGGATCTGCGAGCGGATCCCCAGGGACCCGAACCAGACGGAGACGCCCACCAGCGCGACCCAGAGCAGCCCGAACCAGCGCAGCACCCGGTACGGAAAGAGCGACGCACCGCCGAGCAGCTCGGCGCGGTCCGCCTCGCTGTCGCCCAGAAGGCGCTCGGTCGAGAGCGTGCGTTCGGCGACCCTCCCGAGCACCGCGGCGGCCCCGCCCGTGATGACCGACGCCAGCACCACCAGCGCGAGCTCCGCCCGTCCCGCCAGCACGTCGCGCACCGCCAGGGCCACGTTGGCGATCGGCACCAGAACGACGGCCGAACGGAGTTCCAGCCCCGGCAGGAACCCTGCGGCCGCCGGCGCGAGGAGCACCAGGAAGGCCGGGAAGAAGTAGAGCTGGTACTCGCGGTAGCTCCGCGCGAGCCCCGACACGAGCAGAAGAGCGACCGCCACGAGAAGGGCGACGGGAAGCAGCAGCAGCGCCAGCACCGTGAGCGCGAAGGGGGTGATCGAGAGTTCGAGGTTCGCGGGCAGATCGACCAACCCGAGGCCCAGGTAGACCCCGAGGTTCGCCAGGTTGATGAAGGTGATGACCAGCCCCACGACCAGGATCGCGAGCCCCTTCGCCCCCACGATCTCTCGCCGCGAGGCCGACGTGGTGAGCAGCGTCTCGAGGGTGCCGCGCTCCTTCTCGCCCGAGAGCGTGTCGGCGGCCACGATCGAGCCGCCCGTGAGCATGAGGAGCACGATCAGAGGCGGCAGGACCCCCCCCAGGAACGAGCCGCCCTCGCGCGCGGCCGACGCCACATTGACCTCGGTGACGGGGAGTACACGCGCGGGCTCGACGGGCAGACCGCCCGCCCGGAAGACGGAATCGCGGAGCTCCGCGCGCACGCGCTCGAGGCGCGCACGGAGCCGTTGCGCGCTCGTGCTCGAGGCGTCGGAACTGGCCAGGAAGCGGATCTCCACGACCGGCACGCCGAGCGAGTCGGGTCCCCGGTCCTGGAGCACCATTTCGACCTCGCCACGGGCGAGCAGCGTGTCGGGGTCGGTACCCGCGGCCTCGACGCGCTCCAGACGGAGCACGGTCGCCGCCCCCGCCGGGCCGGACCCCGCGTCGTCGCCCGCGTCGGAGGGCGGCAACCGCATGGCGCGGTCGACGAGCCCTTCGACGCGCCCCCGGTCCGGACCCGCGGCGACCCATCGGTACGTGGCCTCGGCGCGGCGCTCCTCGTCGGCCGACTCGGTGAGCCGGGTGACGAAGAGCAGCGCCGGAAAGAGCACCAGGGGGGCCAGCACGGCGATCGCCAGCGTCCGGCGGTCGCGCGCGAGTTGGAGGAGCTCGAACCGCACCAGCGTGCGCTGGACGTCGTTCACGCGCGCGCCTCGGCGGTCTGCACGTGCTGGACGAAGATGTCCTGCAGGTAGTGGAGGCCCGTCGCCTCGCGCAGCTCGTCGAGCGTGCCCTCGGCGAGGAGCCGCCCCCGGTGCAGGATCGCGATGCGGTCGCAGATGCGTTCCGCCTCGCTCATGATGTGCGTCGAGAAGAGCACCGTGCGGCCTTCGTCACGCAGTTCCTCGACGACCTTCAAGAGGTCGAGCGCGTTCAGCACGTCGAGCCCCACCGTGGGCTCGTCGAAGATGAGAACCGGAGGATCGTGCGCCACGGTGCGGGCGATCGCGACCTTCTGCTTCATGCCGCTCGACAGTTTCTCGACCCGCGCGTTCGCGTACTCGGCGATTCCGAAGCGCCGAACGAGCTCGTCGACGCGGGCGTCGACACGCGCGCGCGGGTATCGGTTGACGCGGGCGAAGAACTCGAGCGTCTCGCGCGCCGTGAGCCGCGGGTAGAGCGCCGTCGACGCCGAGTGGAAGCCGAGCGAGCGCCGGACCGCCTCGGGCTCGGCCTCGACGTCGTGCCCCATGACGCGCGCACGGCCCGAGGTCGGACGGAGCACGGTCGAGAGCATGCGCAGCGTCGTCGTCTTGCCCGCGCCGTTGGCGCCCAGTAGCCCGAAGATTTCGCCCTTTCGGCACTCGAAGTCGATGCCGTCGACCGCGTGCACCTCACCGCGGCCGGCCTCGACGAAGGTCTTGCGGAGCGCCTCGACGGTGACCGTCGCTTCGCCGTTGGATCGCGTCATGCGGACATCGGGTCGGGGGGGGATCGGCGGGCTCGCGCCCGCGTGCGTCGGATCCAGCTCCAGAGGCTGCCTTCGAAGGCGCCCGTGACGACCTCTTCGCGCTCGAGCAGCCGGCGTGCGAGCAGGAGGGCGAGAACGACGAAGAGCAGGTTCACGCCGAAGGCGAGTACCACGAGGCCCATCTCGGTGCGGGCCTGGATCGCGTCGCGGGCGGCGAGGGCGACGTTGGCCACGGGCACGAGCGCGAGCGCCGGCGTGAGCACGCGGTCGGGCGAGCCGCCCAGAATCATCGGCGCAAGCGCCAACCAGTAGACCGGCGTGACCATCGCCTGACCTTCCTTGAAGGTCCGCGCGAAGACCGCCAGCACCATCATGACCGCGGCGAAGAGGAGCGCGAGCAGGACGGCGCCCGCGAGCATGAGCGGGAGCGCGCTCGCCGGAAGGGCGAACGCCACCCCGTCGAGGCGTTCGTCGAGCAGCGGGCGCAGAATGCCGCCGAGCGACACTGAGACGGCGACCACGTTGAGCACACCCGCGACCGTGCCCATGGTCGCCACGAACAGGTACTTGGACAGCACCACCGCGCCCCGCGAGGGCCCCGTGGTCCAGAGCGTCTCCCAGGTCGAACGCTCGCGCTCGCCCGCGGTGGTATCGACCGCCGGTATGAAGCACCCCAGCGCCACCATGACGGTCAGGAAGACGGGTACCAGGATCGCGAGGAACATGCGCCCGGTGTCGCGGCCGCTCGCGACGTTCTCCATCTGCACCCGGAAGACGTCCAGACGGCCAGTTCCGAGCCCCAGCGCGGTGGCCTCGGCCTCCAGCCGCGCGCTCCGCAGGCTGTCGATCGCGGCTTCGACCCGGCCCAGCGCGCGGCGGCTGCGCTCTTCCGCGCGGTCGTACGAGATGCGGAAGCCACGGTTCCCGGACAGCTCGGGGCCTCCCGAACCGACGGGCACGATCTCGACCACCACGTCCAGGTCACCTGCGGCCAGTCGCGTGACCGAGGGCCCCGGATCGGATGCCCGCGTCACCTCCACGTCGTCGCGCGCTTCGAGTGAACGGACGAGCGCCGGGTAGGCGTCGGCACCGACGATGACCACGCGCGACGCGAATCCCTCCGCCAGCCCCTCGACGAAGATCATGGCCGAGAAGAGGGCCCAGAGCAGGACCGGGTAGAGGAAGATCGGAATGAGAATGCCGTTGACGACGATCGTGCGCTCGCGCAGTGCCGACCGGATCTCGCGCCCGTAGAGCACCGCGACGTCGCGCATCACTTCGTGTTCCGCCCTTCGATCATCCGACGCCCTCCCAGGGAAGCTCTGCACAAGTAGGGTACCCCGCGCGCATGGGTCTTTCGCGGGTCAGGCGAGGCGCGACGACGAGTCGTAGCAGCGCGTGAAGGGTGTTGAAGGTGTGGGATGCCCCGCGCGCGGGGGTCTTGTGGATGCCAGGGTAGGAAGAGTGGCGAAAGCGATGCTGAAGCATCG
>CBFGQV010000036.1:0-13694 GCA_965651045.1 uncultured bacterium | reverse complement strand
CGAGCGACGGCCAGCTCACGCTGCTGCTCGACGCCGAGCCGCGGGCCCTTCTGCGGCGCACGGCGCTCCGGGCGTCGCGCGAGATCCTGACCGAAGGGGTGGCCGACGGCGGGCAACTGCGCGACGTGACCACCGACCGCATCACCGTCCGGTCCGCGGCGGGCGGGCAGGAGTCCGAGCGCTCGGTGCCGCGCGACCAGATCATGACCGCGCGCGACTTCTACGACCGCGCGGTGGACCTCCTGCCCGCCGGCTCCGCACCGGATCTGCAGGACCTGCTGCGCGTGATTCTGATCCAGCACGTCGAGTTCACCTACGAGCTCAACGTGCCGGTGACCGACCTCGACCGCGACCAGGCCGCGCGCGCGGTGCAGACCGTCCGGCAGAGCGTGCTCGAGGGCGAGGCGATCGTGCGCGCCAACGAGCGCATCACGCCGGCGGTGCTCGACGCGCTCGAGGCCTACCAGAACGAGCTCCGCATGCAGGGGCTGCTCGACGACGAGGGCACCCGGCTCGCGCCGGTGCTCGGCGGCACCCTCCTGAACCTGATGCTGCTCGGGGTTTTCGGCCTGCTGCTTCTCTTCTTCCGCCGCGAGATCTACACCAACATGCGCTGGGTGCTGCTGATGGCGGCCCTGGTCGCGGTGTATCTCGGCGCCACGGCGGTGGTCGAGCGGAGCGACTGGCCGGTCGAGGCGATTCCCATCGCCTTCGTGGCCCTGGCGGTGGCGGTGCTCTGGGACGGCCGCATGGCGCTCGTCCTCGCCGTGGTGCTGGCCGTACTCACCGGCGTCCAGCCCGGGCTTCAGGGGATCTCCGTGGTGGTCACGACGCTCATCGGCGGCTCGGCGGCGGCGATGAGCGTGCGCGCCGTGAGGCGTCGCGCCCAGACCTGGATCTTCATCGCGATCATCACGGGCGCGTACGCGGCCGTGATTCTCGCGTTGACGTTGCTCCAGGCGCGCGAGGCCGGACCGGCGCTGACGGCGCTCGCCGCCGGCGGCGCGAACGCGGTGCTGTCGGCGATCGTGGCCATGGGCTTCCTGCCGGTGTTCGAGTGGTTCACCGACATCACGACCGACCAGACGCTGCTCGAGTGGGCCGACCCGAACCGCGACCTGCTCCGGCGCCTCTCGATGGAGGCGCCGGGCACGTACGCCCACACGATCAACGTCGCCAACCTCGCCGAGGCGGCGGCGAACGCCATCGGCGCCAACGGCCTGCTCTGCCGCGTGGGGCTCTACTACCACGACGTGGGCAAGATGATCAAGCCCCACTACTTCGTGGAGAACCAGCCGGACGGGCGAAATCCGCACGACCGGCTGAAGCCCGATACCTCGGCGGCCATCGTGAAGGAGCACGTGGTCGAGGGGCTCCGCATGGCCCGCGAGGCCAAGGTGCCCGAGATCGTCGCGAGCTTCGTGACCGAGCACCACGGCACGCAGAAGATCGGCTTCTTCTACGAGAAGGCGAAGGAGGAGTACGGCGCCGAGAACGTCGACGTCGAGGACTTCACCTACCCGGGCCCGCGTCCTCGTTCACGCGAGACGGCCATCGCGATGCTCGCCGATTCGGTCGAGTCGGCGACGCGTGCGCTGCAGGACCCCACGCCGGAGCGCATAAGGAGTCTCATCGACTCGATCGTCGACGCCAAGATCGCCGACGGCCAGCTCGACGAGGCGCCGCTCACCCTCCAGGAGATCGCGCGCATCAAGGAGCAGTTCGGCAAGGTGCTCGGGGGCGTCTACCACCATCGCATCGACTACCCCCAGACGCGCCACCTCACCGAGTCTCCGCGCGAGTACGACGCCGAGGCGCCGGACGGGCACAGGGGCGGCGCCGACACGCCCGGCGACGACGACGGCGCCCGCACCGGGAACGGCGACGGAGCGCCCGCATGATCGAGGTGCTCGTCGAAGTGGGCGGCGCGCCGGTCGACCCGGCCGCGGTCCGCGTGGCCGCCACCCGCGCCCTCGAAGCTCGACGGGTCGCCGACGCGGAGGTGTCGGTCACGTTCCTCGACGACGACGCCATTCGAGCGCTCAACCGCGAGCACCTGGGCCACGACCGCCCGACCGACGTCCTGGCCTTCGCGCTCTGGGAGCCGGGCGACGCCCAGGTGATCGGCGACGTCTACGTGGGGTGGGAACAGGCGGTCCGGCAGGCGGGCGACGAGGGCGTCGATGCGGCCGAAGAGTTCACTCGCCTCGTCGTGCACGGCGTGCTGCACGTCACGGGCATGGACCACCCCGAGGACGCCGCACGTCGCCTCGACTCGGACATGTACCGACTTCAGGAATCGCTCGTGCACGCCCTCGCCCCGACCGAGGCCCCGTGAGCGACGAGCCCCTCGAGAAAGCCGAGAAGGCCGAGCCGACCCGGGTGTCGGCGCTCGCCGAGCGCCTGCTTCCCCTGGTCGACGCCCGGGACTCGCACGGGCTCGCGCAGGCGCTCACGGAGTTGGACCTGCACCCTTCCGACGTCGCCGACCTTCTCGAGGGACTCGACGACGACCAGGTGCGCCTCCAGCTGGTGCGCGTGCTCCCGCCCGAGGTCGCGTCGGAAGCCCTCGCCGAGATGGAGGAGGGCGAGGACCGGGGCGATCTGCTGGCCGCCCTCGACCCCCGCCAGGGGGCCCAGCTCCTGCACGAGCTGGCCGACGACGACGCCGCCGACCTGATCGGCGAGCTCGAGCCGCACGAGGCGGCCCGCATTCTCGCAGCGCTTCCGGTCGAAGAGGCGGGCGAGCTCAGGGGGCTGCTCCAGTACGACGAGGAGTCGGCCGGCGGCCTCATGACCACCGAGCTGGTCGCGATCGAGGCCCACCTCACGGCGCGCGACGCGATCGAAGAGGTTCGGCGCCAGGGGCGCGAGGTCGAAGAGTTCTACTCGATCTTCGTCATCGACGCCGATCGCCGGCTTCTCGGCACGGTTCCACTGGGCGAGTTGATCCTGGCCGAGCCCGAGGCGCCGATCCGCGAGCTCGTCGAAGAGGTGCCGGTCACCATCGAGCCGGACCTGGACCAGGAAGAGGTGGGCCGGCTGATCTCGCGCTACAACCTCGTGTCGGTTCCGGTCGTGACCCCCGATGGTCGCTTGCTCGGCCGCATCACCTTCGACGACGTCATCGACGTGATGGAAGCCGAGCAGACCGAAGACATCTTTCGCCTGGCCGGCGTCTCCGACGAAGAGGAGGTGCGCGCCGATTGGGCCGACGCCGTGCGCGCCCGCCTGCCCTGGCTCGCGGTCAACCTGGTCACGGCGATGGTGGCGGCATCGGTCGTCTACTGGTTCCAGTCCACCATCGAGCAGGTTGTGATCCTGGCGTCGATCATGCCGATCATCGCGGGCATGGGCGGCAACGCGGGCACGCAGGCGCTCGCGGTCACGGTGCGCCGCATCGCGCTCTCCGACGGCCCCCTCGAGCGCAAGTCCGACGCAGTGCTCAAGGAGCTCCTGGTGGGCCTCGTGAACGGCGCCGTCATCGGTCTCTGCATCGCGGCGCTCGCGCTGGCGCTCGGTGAGACGCCCCGGCTCGGGCTGGTCGTCCTGCTCGCCATGTGGGCCAACATCGTCGTGGCGGGATTCGCGGGCGCTTTCGTGCCCACCGTGCTCGACCGCCTCGGCGCGGACCCCGCGGTCGCTTCGTCGGTCTTCGTGACGACCTTCACCGACCTGTGCGGGTTCTTCCTGCTCCTGAGCCTCGGCACCGCGCTGTTGCTGTGAGGCCCAAGCCGTGAGACGCCTCGCCCGGAGCTTCACCGTCCTCTCGCGGCTCCTGCCGTTCGTGTTCGCGTTTCTGCGGGACCGCCGGCGCTGGCTGCTGGTGGGGCGCCCCGCGCGCCGGAGCGCCGAGCATCACGAGCGCCGCGCGGCGAAGCTCACGAGCCGCATCGCCTCGCTCGGGCCCACCTTCATCAAGCTCGCGCAGCTGCTCTCGGCGCGCGCCGACATCTTTCCCGAGCCCTATCTCGGGCAGATCGGCACTCTCCAGGATCAGGTGCCGCCCGACGATCCCGACGAAATCTTGCGGGTGCTCGAGGCCGAGCTGGGTCGGCCGGTTTCCGATGTCTTCGACGAGATCGAACGAGAACCGCTCGCGGCCGCGTCGCTCGGCCAGGTCCACGCGGCGCGGCTCCGGGGCGAAGAGGTGGTGGTGAAGGTGCTGCGCCCGGGGGTCGAAGAAACCGTCGCGTTGGACCTCGACATCTCGTTCCGCATTCTCTTCTGGCTGAACATTCTCTTTCCGAACCACCACATACGCGCCCTCACCGGGGTCGTGCGCGAGTTCAGCCACAAGGTGCGCGAGGAGATGGACTTCCGGCGTGAGGCCGAGCACGTGCGCCGGTTCCAGGAGACCTTCCGGTCGCAGCGCGGCGTGCGCACGCCGCGTGTCTACGACGACCTGGTGCGGCGGCGCGTGCTGGTCATGGAGCGGTGCCGCGGCACCAAGATCGACCGCCTGCACGACCGCTTCCAGTCCGGACGGCTCTCCTTCACCGGCACCATGGAGACCCTCACCGGCCTGTATCTGCGCATGATGATGGTCGACGGGTTCCTGCACGCGGATCCCCACCCCGGCAACCTTCTGGTCGAAGACGACGGCACCGTGGTGCTCCTCGACTGGGGCATGGTGGTCGAGATTCCCCGGTGGACCCGCGAGACGATCCTGAACATCGCGCTCGCGGTGGGGCGCGAAGACCTCGACGGCATCATCAACGGCATGTACCAGCTCGGCATGATCTCGCCCGAGGTGTCGCGCGGCGAGATTCGCGAGGCCGCGCTCGAGATCATGCGCATCGTCGAACGCGCGCGAACGACGAGTCGCGAGCGGGTGCAGGAGCTGGTGCAACAGATTTTCGACACCTTCTACACCTGGCCCCTGATCCTGCCGCAGGAACTCGTCTACTTCTTCCGGGCCGCCGCGCTGCTCGAGGGCATCGGCTTCCGCTACGACCCCGAGTTCAACGGGCTGCACTTCATTCGCGGCGTGATCAAGCAGTACCGGGGCGACATACTGCGCACGACCGGCAAGGAGCCCGTCGCGCTCGCCCGCAACGTCATGGACGAGGCGCAGACGACGCTCCGCTCGATCCGGGACCTGATCGGCCGGGCCGAGCGCGAGGAGCTCCGGGTGCGGGTGCACCCGCGCGACGTGCAGGGGCAGGAGCGGTTCCTGCATCTGCAGGCACGCCGCATTCTGCTCTCGATTTTCGCGTCGGCCACCGCCGTGATCACCGCCATTCTCTTCATCTCGATTCGCAGCTGGTGGTTGCTCGCGGGGGGATTCGGGGCGTCGCTCGTCTTCTTCGTGCTGGTCTTCTTTCTGCCGACGCACCTGCTCGAGAACCCGCTACGGCACGCCCGGGGAATCCGTCCGGGTGACCCTCTACGCTGAACCCGCCGCCACCGTGGACCCACTGACCCCTTCGCTCGAAACCCTGCTCGAACGTTTCCTGGCCGGGCAACGACCCGCGCTCGCCCGCGCCATCACCGTGGTGGAGAACGCGAGGCCCGGCTTCCAGGCGCTGCTGCACGCGGCGCTCGAACGCGGCCTGCACGCGCGCCGTGTCGGATTGACGGGCCCGCCGGGAGCGGGCAAGTCGACCCTCGTCGCTGCGATGGCCGCGGCCTACCGGGCGCGCGACGAAGAGGTCGGCGTGGTGGCGGTCGACCCCACGTCGCCGTATTCGGGCGGCGCGCTCCTGGGCGACCGCATTCGCATGAACGACCTGGCGACCGATCCGGGCATCTTCATTCGGTCGATGGCGACGCGCGGCTCGCTGGGCGGGCTCGCGACGACCACCCGCGAGGTCATCGACCTGATGGACACCTTCGGGCTGCCGCGCGTGCTGATCGAGACGGTGGGCGTCGGCCAGACGGAGCTCGAGATCACCGGGGCGGCCGATACGGTGGTGGTGGTGCTCGTGCCCGAGTCGGGCGACGCGATCCAGGCCATGAAGGCCGGGCTCATGGAGATCGCCGACGTCTTCGTGATCAACAAGGCGGACCGGCCCGGCGCCGACCGCCTGCTCAAGGAAGTGCGCATGGCGCTCCACCTGCGGGCGGGAGAAGCCATGAAGGAGATCCCCGCGCACCACGGGGTCGACCTGGGCCGCGCGGTGCGCGACGACGGAGGGGCGAAGCGCGAGCCGCGCCGCTGGACGCCCCCCGAGGGGTGGCAGATTCCGGTGCTCAAGACCGTCGCCCACGCGGGCGAGGGCATCGACGAGGTGCTCGAGGCCGTCGACCGGCACCGCGAGCACCTGGTCGAGAGCGGCGAGCTGGACACGCGCCGCCGCGCACGGGCCGAAGCCCGGGTTCGCGACGTGGTCGAACGCGAGCTCCGGCGCCGCGCCTGGGCCGATCCCGCGAGCGGCGAGCGCCTGCGCGAGGGACTCGACCGGGTGGCGGCCGGTGAGGCGACCCCGTACTCGGTCGCCGAGGAAATCGTCGGACGGCTCCTTCCGCGTTGACCCTTCGCGGGGCACGACGGCATCTTTTCGGGGGATTCCCGGGTAGACCGGAGATCCCCCCTCACGAGCCGCGACCCACGGAGACGAGGTAGCATGTCGACCCTCGAGCACGACCTGACGACCCCCGAGGCGCTGGCACGCGCCCTCGAAGAGAAGGAAGCCGAGCTGCGCGCGCTCCGGGCGCGGCTGGCCGAGTGGGACGCCGAGTTCGAGCGCGTGCCCACCCGCGACGAGAACTTCACGTCGGTGTCGGGGCGCGAGGTGAAGCCGCTCTACACGCCGCTCGACGTGGCGGGGGCCGGGTACGACGAACGGCTCGGCTTCCCGGGCGAGTACCCGTTCACGCGCGGGCCGTACACGACCATGTACCGCACCCGCCTCTGGACGATGCGGCAGTTCGCGGGGTTCGCCACCGCCGAGGAGACCAACGAGCGTTACCACTACCTGCTGAGGAACGGCCAGACCGGCCTCAGCGTGGCGTTCGACTTCCCGACGCTCATGGGCTACGACTCGGACCACCCCCGCTCGCTCGGCGAGGTGGGCGTGTGCGGCGTCGCGATCTCGTCGCTGGCCGACATGGAGACGCTCTTCGACGGCATTCCGCTCGACGAGGTCTCGGTCTCGATGACCATCAACGGGCCGGCGATCATTCTCTTCTGCTTCTACGTCGCCGCGGCGGAGAAGCAGGGGGTCGATGCGGCGAAGCTGCGCGGCACGGTGCAGAACGACATCTTGAAGGAGTACCAGGCGCAGCACGCCTGGGTGTACCCGCCCGAGCCCGCGCTCCGGTGCATCGTCGACATGTTCGAGTGGTGCAGCGAGCATGCGCCGCGCTACAACCCGATCTCGATCTCGGGCTATCACATTCGCGAGGCGGGCGCGACGGCCGGACAGGAGCTGGCGTTCACCCTGCGCAACGGACTCGAGTACGTGCAGCGCGGGGTCGACCGCGGGCTCGACGTCGACCAGTTCGCGCCACGGCTCTCGTTCTTCTTCGACGTACACAACGACTTCTTCGAGGAGGTGGCCAAGCTTCGCGCGGCGCGGCGTATCTGGGCACGCCATCTGCGCGAGCGCTTCGGCGCGACCAACCCCGAATCCTGGCGTCTGCGCACGCACTGCCAGACCGCTGGCGTGACGCTCACGGCGCAACAGCCCGAGAACAACATCGTGCGGGTGGCCTACCAGGCGATGGCGGCGGTGCTCGGCGGCACCCAGTCGCTGCACACGAACTCGATGGACGAGACGCTCGCGTTGCCCACCGAGAAGGCGGTTCGCATCGCCCTTCGCACGCAGCAGATCCTGGCGCACGAGACCGGCGTCGCCAACACCATCGATCCGCTGGCCGGGTCGTACTACGTGGAGGCGCTGACCGACGAGCTCGAGGCCGAGGCCGAGGCGCTCTTCGACGAGATCGAGGAGATCGGGGGCGTCGTGCCGGGCATCGAGGCCGGGTGGTTCCAGCAGCAGATCGCCGCGTCGGCGCTCCGGCAGCAGGGCGAGGTCGAGTCGGGCACGCGCACGACCGTGGGGGTGAACGCCTTCACGGACGGGTCGGAGAAGGTCGAAATCGACGTGCTCCGGATCGACGCCTCGGTCGAGGAGCGCCAGCGCGAGCGCATGGCGAGGCTCCGCGAGCGGCGAGACGACGAGGCGGTCGCCCGCGCGTTGGCGGCGCTCGAAGAGGCGGCGAGCGACGGCTCCAACCTGGTGCCCCGAATTCTCGACTGCGCACGGGCTTACTGCACGCTCTACGAGATCCGGCACGCGATGGAGAAGGTCTTCGGCGCCTACCGGGAGCCGGTCTTCTTCTGACGACCGACCGAGCGGCTCGGTTCGACGGTCCCGGGACGAAGGGCGCCTCCGTCGGGGGACTCGAAGCCTCGCACCGCGCGCCTTCGAGCGGTGGGTGCGGGTCGGGCTCGCGCTCGGCGTACTCGGCTTCGCGGCCGGCACCCTGTCGAGCTACCTGGTTGAGCCGGAGCGGCTCTGGCCGAGGGGGCCGGAGGCGTTCACGGTACTGGTGGGTATCGCAGCGCTCGCCTGGAGTTTCCGCGGTCGCGCCTGGGTGGCCGCCGCCCTGTTCCTGGCCACTGCGTTTGTCGAGATCCACTCGTCGTTCTTCATCTACGGCGTGCTGGGTCCGTCGCTGATCGTCGCGCCGGCGCTGGTGGTGGCGTTCGGCCTCTTTCTCGGGCCGCCCTGGACGCTCGCCGTCGGCGTCGTCTCCGTTTCTGCCACGGCCGCGGCCGCGATCTTCGAGCCGACCGACCCGGGTTTTACGAGCCTCGAGGCCGAGCAGCTTCTGCTTTTCACCTTCTCGGTCGCCGCGGTCTCGGTGCTCACGGCGCTGGGCACGCGGGCCCTCGTCGACGCGGGCCGCCGCCGCCGCCGAGCCGACGAGCAGCTCGTGCGCAGCCAGCGTCTCGCCGCGGCCGGCACGCTCGCCGGAGGCGTGGCCCACGATTTCAACAACCTTCTCACGGTGATCCGAGGGTCGGCCGACCTGATCCGCGCCGACGGGGGGCCGGGGGTTCGCCCGCTCGCCGACGAGATCATCATCGCCGCGGAGCGCGCGGCCGAGATCGTGCGACAGTTGCTCGTCTTCTCACGGCGCGTACCCGGCGCACCCGAGGCGGTCGACCCGGCCGACGAGGTTCGTCGGCTCGCGCCCCTCTTTCGCGGCATTCTGGACGAGCGCGTCACCCTCGCGATCGACGCGTCCTCGACCGGCACGGTGCTCGCGGACCCCGGCCAGTTCGAAGAGCTGATGGTCAACCTCGTGCTGAACGCCCGCGAGGCGTGCCTCGCGGGAGGGCACGTGCGCATCGCGACGGCCGACACCGAGGCGCGGGGTGGGCGCGCAGCGGTGCGCATCGAGGTCTCCGACGACGGCGAGGGGATTCCGGCGGCGATCCGCCCCCGCATCTTCGACCCGTTCTTCACGACCCGCGGGGTCGGGCGGATGGGGCTGGGGCTCGCCACCGTGCACGGCATCGTCGAGTCCGCGGGCGCGGAGATCGACGTGCGCTCGTCCGAGGGCGCCGGCACGACGGTGACCGTGGACTGGCCGACGGGCTGACAACGACCGGACCGTGCGCGACCAGCGCTCCGGACCGTGCGCGACCAGCGCTCCGGACCGTGCGCGATCAGCGCTCCGGACCGTGCGCGACCAGCGCTCCTTTCTGATGGGCCGGGGGGTGCAGGGGGCCGGGCGGCCTGGGTGGCGGCTTGCGCGGCCGTAGCGGCGGGTCGACCACCCAAGCCCGCGCCGATTTCGCAGCCGCGGACGCACGGCGGCGAAGCCGTGGTTGCGTAGTCGGCGGTATACGCCGTCTTCGCCGCCCTCGCGTCGTTGGCGAGCCCCGGTGGCTGCGTTTCCGGCCGTATACGCCGACTTTGCCGCCACGGCGATCCGTCGGCGCCGCGAGGGTTGCGAAATCGGCTGGGCGGGCGAGCCGCCGACCGCGGACGTTGGCACGTCCGGCCTGTGGCGCCCAAGTTAAGGGTCGCGGCTACCAACGAGACTCTCTCCCTCTCGCCAGGAATGCGCCGTGGCTGTGACCGGCTTCTCGCTCCGACAGCTCAACGAGGTCCTGCCGGACCGATTCGCCGAGTGGGTGCAGTGGGCCTGCATCCTGACCATCGCCGGGTATGGCGTGCTGGTCGGGCTCGACTTGAGCGGTGTGCGGGCCCAGGGGGGGCTCGGCATCGTGGGCGAGGCGGTGGCGCTCGCGGTCGCGTGTGTCGCGTTGCTGCTCAAGTACCGGGGGCTCGCGGCCTACGCCGCGTTGCTGTTGGTGCTGGGCGTCGGCATGGAGCTGCACTGGGCGATCTTCCTCGACGGAGATCTCTCTCGCGGCGGGGCGCTCGTGGTGCCCGTGCTCGTGCTGGCCGGCGGGGCGTTGCTCGGCGGCTACGGGCCCTTCCTGCTCGCCGGCTCGGCCATGGTGACCCTGCCGCTCGCGGTCTATCTGGGTGGGGTGCGCAGGGGCGACGGGCTTGGAGCGCTCGAGGCGCAGTTCGGCGCGTTCGTGGTCATGTCGCTCGCGCTGATCGCGATGGCGGTGCTCCTCCATCACGCCATACGGGCGTTCGAGAGCGTGCTTGCACTCGCCGACCAGCGCGCACGCCGGGTCGCCGACCTGATCGCTTACTCGCCCGACGCGATTCTGGTCGTGGACGGCGAAGGCAAGGTCACGCGCGTGAACCCCGCGGCCGAGCAGCTCTTCCTGCGGCCGCGCGATTGGTTCCTCGGCCGCAGCGTGCACGAACTCGGGCTCGTCAGGCCGCCCGCCGACCTGGACGACGGCATGCACCTCGACGCCCTCGCCCACGTGCTCGACGGCACGGCGGGCACGCCGGTGCTGCTCGGGGTCGCGACGCCCGAGGGGCGGCACGGCCGCCCCCGCCGGATCATCGAAGCGACGTCACGGTCGGTGGGCAACGACGGGCCTGCGCGACGTCTGCACGTCTCGCTCCGCGACGTGACCGGGCGCGTCCGAGACGAGGCGGAACGGCGCGAGGTCGAGCAGCGTCTGCAGCACGCCAACCGGCTCCAGGCGGTCGCCGCGCTCGCGGGGGGCATCGCGCACGATTTCAACAACATGCTCACCGTCGTGCGCGGGGCGGCCGACCTTCTCCAGGGTGACGACGACGAGGAGATGAAGAGCCTGGGCAAGGACCTTCAGACCGTCCAGGAACGTGGCGCCAACCTTACCCGCAAGCTCCTGACCTTCGCCCGTCGTGACGCGGCTGAGCCTTCCGTCGTAGTGCTCTCCGCGGTCGTACGTGACGCCGAGGTCTTCCTGCGGAGCGTGCTGGGCGACGCCGCCCGGCTCGAGGTCGCGCTCGACGACGAGGGTACCGTGCTCGCCGACCCCGACCAGCTCGACCAGGTCCTGGCCCACCTGGTCACCAACGCGCGTGACGCGGGTGCGTCGCGTGTGCAGATCACCGTACGAGCCGCTCCCGACGACCGCGGTGCGCTGCTGCTCGGCGTCGAAGACGACGGCGAGGGCATGGGGCCGCGCACCCGTGACCGCATGTTCGACCCGTTCTTCTCGACGCGCGGGATGGGTCAGGGCGTCGGCCTGGGTCTTTCCACCGTTCTCGGCATCGTGCAATCGCTCGACGGCACGATCGAGGTCGAGACCCACCCGGGGCGGGGCACGCGCATCGACGTGCGAATCCCCCGGCACTCGCCCGATTGAGGGTGCTGGGAGGGTGCCGAAAGGGTGCCGAAAGGGTGCTGAAAGCGGTGCCCGGAGGGTGCCGAGAGCGGTGCTGGGAGGGTGCTGGGAGGGTGCTGAAAGCGCTGCCGCGAGGGTGCGGAACGGGGGCGGAATGGTGCCGGGATGGGTGCCCAACTGCGGGGAATCACCCGCCCTGACGCGACGGGGGTGCCGACTTTGCAGCCACGGGCGCCCCGCCGCGTAGCCGTGGCTGCGTTGTCAGCGTCATACGCTGTCTTTGCCGCCACCGAGCGTCGACGGCTGCGTTTCCGGCCGTGTGCGCTGACTTCGCAACCCTTGCGATCGAACACGGCCGCGAGTGCTGCGAAGTCAGCCGGACCGGCGGCCGGCGACACGCCGCGCGGCCGCGACGCCCGCCGCCCCCCCCGTCGCCTGCGGCATCTGGGAAGTTCGCGCCACCTTTCTTACCTTTCGGGCCGCACGACAGCCGACGACCGATCGTCATAATTCAGCGACCTGCGAGGAGCGGCGATGGCGGACGAGAGAAGAATCCGGGTCCTGGTGGCCAAGCCGGGGCTCGACGGACACGACCGCGGGGCGAAGGTCATCGCCTCGGCCTTCCGCGACGCGGGCTTCGAGGTGATCTACACGGGGCTGCATCAGACGCCCGAGATGATCGTGAACGCCGCTGTGCAGGAAGACGTCGATGTGGTCGCGATGTCGGTGCTCTCGGGCGCACACATGACGCTCTTTCCGCGTGTGAAGGCCCTCCTCGACGAGGCGGGCGTCGGACACGTGCTGCTCACGGGCGGCGGCATCATACCGGAAGAGGACATCGCGGCGCTCGAAGCCAAAGGTGTCGGGCGCCTTTTCGGCCCCGGCACGCCGACCCGGGAAGCCATCGAGTACATTCGCGACTGGGCCGCGCGGCAGGAAGAACACGTCGGATGAGCCGGGGCGAGACCCGTCTCGCGGCGCTCTCGGCCGAACTCACGGCCCTCCGGGCGACGCTTCGTGAGGGCGGCGGGGCGAAGCGCATCGAGCGTCAGCACGCCCAGGGCAAGCTCACGGCCCGCGAACGCGTGGCGCGGCTCCTCGACCAAGGCGCACCCTCGGTCGAACTCGGGCTCCTGGTCGCGCACGACCGCTACGACGGGCAGGCCCCCTCGGCGGGTGTCGTGACCGTCGTGGGCCGGGTCGAGGGGCGCGAGGTCGTCGTGGTCGCGAACGACGCCACCGTGAAAGCCGGCTCCTGGTGGCCCGAGACCATCACGAAGATGCTCCGCGCCCAGGAGGCGGCCATGCGCTGCCGCATTCCGATCGTCTACCTGGTCGACTCGGCGGGTGTGAACCTGCCCTATCAGGGCGGCGTGTTTCCGGGGCAGTACGGGGCGGCGCGCCTCTTCTACTACAACTCGGTCATGCGCCGCTACCTTCGGGTGCCGCAGCTCGCTGCGGTCATGGGGCCTTGCATCGCGGGCGGCGCCTACCTGCCCGCGCTTTCCGACGTGATTCTCATGGTCGAGGGCACGTCGTTCATGGGGCTCGGCGGGCCGAACCTGGTGAAGGGCGCGACGGGCCAGACCGTCGACGCCGAATCGCTGGGCGGCGCACGCGTGCACACGTCGGTGAGCGGCGTCGCGCACTACCGCGTGCCCGACGACGAGGCCTGCATCGCCCGCCTGCGCGAACTGGTGCGCGAGCTGCCCGAGCCGCCGGCGGCGCCCCGCGCGGTCGAGGCCGGGGCCCACGCCGCGGCCCGCCCCGCGACCGATCTCTACGAGCTGTTGCCGGACGATCACCGCCAGCCCTACGACATGCACGCGGTGCTCGAAACGATTCTCGACGAGGGCGGTCTGGACGAGTTCCAGCCCGACCACGCGGGCGAGATGATCTGCGGCACCGGCTTCCTCGACGGCCTGCCCGTGGGCGTGATCGCGAACCACCGCGGCATGGTGCGCGACGCCCGGCCGGGCCCGCCCCGCTTCGGCGGCATCGTCTATACCGAGAGCGCCCGCAAGGT
>CBFGQV010000035.1:0-13761 GCA_965651045.1 uncultured bacterium | reverse complement strand
TACGTCGCGGGCGATCGCGAGAGGCGGAGCCCGAGCTGCTCGAGATCCGTCTCGTCGACCGAGGTCGGCGCGCCCTCGAAGAGCGCCCGCGCCGCGGTCGTCTTGGGAAACGCCATCACGTCGCGAAGGCTCGGGGCCCCGGCGAAACGCTGCACCATGCGGTCGACGCCCAGCGCGATGCCCCCGTGCGGCGGGGCACCCGCTTCGAGCGCCGACAGCAGGAACCCGAAGCGCCGCTCGATCTCTTCGGCGTCCATGCCGAGCATGCCGAGCATGCGTCGCTGCAGCGAGGCGTCGTGAATTCGGAGGCTTCCCGAGCCCAGCTCCGAGCCGTTGTACACCAGGTCGTAGGCGACGCCCCGCGCGGCCAGCGGGTCGGTGTCCAGAAGGTCGAGGGCGTCGGCCCGCGGCAGCACGAACGGGTGGTGGTTGGGCGTGAGCGACCCGTCGCCCTCTTCTTCGAAGACCGGGAAGTCGGTAACCCAGAGCCACGCATGTTCGCGCTCGACCGGCAGCTCGAGCGTCCGGATCGCCGCGGCCCGCACGGCCGCCAGCGCGGGCGATGTGACGCGATCCGGCCCTGCGGCGATGAGCGCGAGGTCGCCCTCGCCGAGCCCCATCGCCTCGAAGTGCGAATCGTCGACGAACCGCGCGAGCGTGCCCGAGGCGCCTTCGGCCCCGCGCTTGACCCAGAGCAGCCCGGGCGCCCCGGCGGCCTTGGCTTCGGCCTCGAGCGCCTCGATCTCGCGCCTCGAAAGGGTCGCCGCGCCCTCGAGCAGCAGGCCCCGTGCACGGCCCCCCGCCTCGAGGGCGCCCGTCACGACTCGGAAGTCGATACCCCCGAGGGCCGCGCTCCAGTCACGGATCTCCAGCCCCCACCGGAGGTCCGGACGGTCCGAGCCGTAGCGGTCCATCGCTTCGTCCCAGGTGAGGCGGGGGAAGGGCGCCGGCGCCTCGGCGCCGCCCACGCGCGCCAGGACCGACATGAGCCCCTCCATCCACTGCAGAATGTCCTCCTGACCGACGAACGAGGCTTCGAGGTCGATCTGCGTGAACTCGGGCTGCCGGTCGGCGCGCAGGTCCTCGTCGCGGAAGCACCGCGCGATCTGGAAGTACCGGTCGAACCCGGCGACCATCAGCACCTGCTTGTAGATCTGCGGGCTCTGCGGAAGCGCGTAGAACTCGCCCTTGTGCACGCTGCTCGGCACGAGGTAGTCCCGCGCGCCCTCCGGGGTCGGCCTCGTCAGGATCGGCGTCTCGATCTCGACGAAGTCCAGCCCGTCGAGGTAGTTGCGGGTCGCCAACACCAGCTCGTGGCGGAGCCTCATGTTGCGCTGCAACTCGGGGCGGCGCAGATCCAGCACCCGGTGCCGGAGCCGCAGTTCCTCCGAGGGCAGCTCTTCGTCCGGCGCGCGGTAGACCGGAATCGCGGGTGTACGCGCGCGATTCAGGCGTTCCACCGTGACCGCCCTCAACTCGACGGCGCCCGTGAGCAGCTCGGGGTTCGGGTCGGGGCGCAGGACCACCTCGCCGTCGACCGCGACCACGTCCTCGTGGCCGAGCTCGTTGGCCTCCGCGAGCGAGGCGGCGTCGGTCCAGTCGGGGCCCACGGACACCTGCAACAGCCCCGAGCGGTCCCGCAGGTCGAGGAAGAGGAGGCCGCCGAGGTCGCGGCGGCGATGCACCCATCCCATCAGCCGCAGGGTGCGCCCCGCATCCGCCTCGGTCAGGTGGCCGAGAAGGCAGGAACGGAGGGCGGTGCGGCCGGTCTTGGGATCAGGCATACCGTGCGAGCGAAGGAGAGGGAACGGGGCGGCGGCCGGATGGCCGGCAACGGGCCGGACGGAACCGCACTCCTGCCCGGATGCGAGAACCGCTAAGTTAGCCGGGCCATCTTGGCCCTTCAAGCACGACGATCTCATGAGCGACACCGACTCCCGCACCGACCTCCTGGCGCTCACGCCCGACGAGCTCCACGCCGAACTCGCGCGACACTTCGAATCGCGCGGGTCGAAGGCGTACCGTGCCCGTCAGGTCGCGCGCTGGGTGTACGAGACCGGCGTGGTCGACTTCGAGGGCATGACCGACCTGCCCGCGGCCGAACGCTCCGCGCTCGCGGCCGCCTACCGCATCGGTGAGCCCGTGGCCGACACGGTCTCGGTCTCGTCGGACGGCACCGCCAAGCACCTCTGGCGTCTCGTCGACGGCGAGCTCGTCGAGTCGGTGCTGATTCCGACCGAGGACCGCCTGACCCTGTGCCTCTCGTCGCAGGCGGGCTGCGCCATGGGGTGCACCTTCTGCGCGACGGGCTGGAGCGGCTTCCGACGCCACCTCACCGCCGGCGAGATCGTCGGCCAGTACCGGGCGTCGCGGCGATGGGCCGAGGAGCAGGGGTACGGGCCGATCTCCAACATCGTCTACATGGGCATGGGTGAGCCGCTCGCCAACCGCAACGCGGTCCACCCCTCGCTCACGATCCTGAACCGCGGCTTCGAGGTCGGTGCGCGCCGCATCACGGTATCCACGGTCGGGGTGGTTCCGGGGATTCTCGAGCTGGCGCACCGGCCGGAGCAGTTCAAGCTCGCGATCTCTCTGCACAGCCCCGACGAGGGGCTCCGGCGAGAGTTGATCCCCCTCGAGAAGCGCTGGCCCCTGCCCGAGCTGGTCGAGGCCCTCCGTCAGTTCAACGCGTCGGGCGGACGTCGGATCACCTTCGAGTACACCATGATACGCGACGTGAACGACGCCCCGGAACTAGCTGACCAACTTGCAGTTATGGCGCTCGATCTCAAGGCATTTGTGAATCTGATTCCGTTCAACCCGATCCCCTGGCAGGACTGGGGACCGAGCGAGCCCGAACGCATTCGACACTTCGCCCGGGTCCTCGAGCGGGCCGGGGTCGAGGTCGCCGTTCGGGAGCCCAGGGGCCGCGACATCGACGCCGCCTGCGGGCAGCTTCGCGCCAACGCGCTCGTGCAGTTGGAGGGGCGGTAGCGCCGGGTTCGAGACTCAGCGGATCCGGTCGCCGATACGACCCCAGCGCACCTCGGTCAGGAACGGGAACGGCTGGAACGACTCGCGGTCGTACGAGAAGTAGATGAACGACACCCGCCCTTCGACCCGCCACGCTTCCAGCAGGCCCCAGTAGCGCGAATCGAGGCTCTTCTCGCGGTTGTCGCCGAGCATGAAGTAGTGCTCCGGCGGAACCACCAGCGGGCCCCATCGGTCCCGGGTCGGCCGGTAGGACGAGACATCGACGCCCGGAAGCAGGTACTCTCGCTGCCACTCCATCCACGGATCGGACTGGTCGTCGATGGGCTCCCGCTTGACGTACGGCTCCTCGGCAGCCGAGCCGTTCACGTAGAGCACCGCATTGCGCATCTCGAGCGTGTCGCCCGGCATGCCGACCAGCCTCTTCACCAGCCGGAATTCGTCGGTGTGCGGCGGATCGAACACCAGCACGTCGCCGCGCCGCGGCTCCGAGTAGCCCGGAATGCGCAGGTCGGTGAGCGGCACCCGGCTTCCCATGGCGAGCCGGTTCACGACGAGGAAATCCCCGACGAGCAGGGTGTCCTCCATCGACCCCGAGGTGATGACGAAGGTCTGGACGACGAAGGACCGAAGCACCAGGAACAGCACCACGGCGATCGCGAGCGAGCGGAGCGTTTCGGCGAATCCCCCGCCCTTCTCGCCCGCCTCGCTCCCGGCCTTCGACTTCTCGGAATCCCCCTTCCCTCTCCGCGTCATTCGCCACCTCTGGTATCGTCACCGGGATCGGCCAGCCTCTCGCCAGGCCCCGGAGCCGGTGCGCCGGGGCGTCGGAAGAGGCGGCGCGGGTCCCACCAGCGCAAGGTGTCGGCCGCTTCGCGCGCCTCGGCGCCGGGCGGGTCCCAGGTCGTGCCGACCACTACGGAGACGTCGAGGTAGAGGTTCGAGTCGGGCTCGCTCCGCACCTCGCGAATGCCCAGCGCGTCGGCCACGGAGCGCGCCCAGGTCAGGTTCCCGACCCGATCGATGACGACCGATGAATCGCGGCAGCAGTCGGGATGGTTGCCGTAGTGCACCACGTCGAAGCCGTGCCCTCGGAGCTGCTCGGTGGCGGCGCGGGCCATGAGGTCCCGCCCGCCGCCGTTCAGCACCTCGACCCGCACGCGCTCGCCCACGACGGGCGTACGGCCCGGCGCGGCAGGCACCAGGCCCGGGGCGGCGACCCACTGGTAGAGCGCCGAGCCCAGGTACGCGCCCACCGCGAGCACCACGATGACGACCGCTACACCTCGGATGCGCGAACCCACGCGTCTCCCTCCGTCAGTCGGTTCCAGAACGCCAGCGTCTCGGGCCGGATCGGCCGTGCGCGTTCCAACAGGTGCCTCAAGCGCGCCCCGACGACCTCCGTCAACACCGCCTCGAGCTCGTGCGGCAGGCGTGCCCTCAGCTTCGCCCGCCACGCGTTCCTGAGCGAGCGGCCCGGCTCCAGGAAGTCCGCGGCGTAGAGCGCGCGCCCCGCCCGGTCGAGCGACGGGTGCCCGAGCGTGTGCCAGCGAAGGGCATCGAGAAAGGCTTCGTCGTCCAGCCCTTCGCGCCGAAGCCGCTCGGCCGCAGCGGGCCCGTGCAGCACCGGGTCGGGCAGCGTGTTCCAGGGCGGGCCGAGCTCGGCCCGGAGCGCGTCGGGGTCGGCGTCCTTGAGCGCGTCGTGCAGGTGGCCCATCGCCCGCCAGCGCCGGCGCTCCACCCCGTCCAGGCCGCTCTCGACGGCCCAGGCGTCGAGCAGATCGGCCACGCGGGCCATGTGCGCCCGCCGACGCGGACTCGCGCACGCCCAGTCGGGCAGCCGGCCCTCGGCGGCGGCCGTGAGCGTCGGGTGCAGCGTGGCGGCCGTCATGCGAAGCGCAGGTTGTCGATCAGGCGGGTTCGCCCGGCGAAGGCCGCGACCGCCGCGACCGCGCCCGGCGGGACCGGATCGACCGGGTCGAGGGTGTCGGCGGCGACGATCTCGGCGTACTGAAGCTCGAGCCCATCGCGCACCGCCACCGCGGCCTGCACCTGGCCGACCAGGGCGTCGGCCCGCCGTTCCCCCGCCGCGAACGCCTCCGCGGCCGCGCGAAGCCCCTCGATCAGCCCCACCGCCGCGCGACGTTCAGCCGCCGACAGGTAGGCGTTTCGCGAGCTCATGGCCAATCCGTCGGACTCGCGCACCGTCTCGACCGTCTCGAGCGCGACGCCCATCTCGAGGTCCTGGACCATGCGCCGCACCAGCACCGCCTGTTGGAAGTCCTTGGCCCCGAAGACCGCGTGGTCGGGCCGGACCAGGCCGAAAAGCCTGGCCACGACCGTGAGCACGCCGCGGAAGTGCCCCGGCCGGTACGCGCCGCAGAGCCGTTCGGCCATCGCGCCCGGGTCGACCGTGACGCGCGGCTCGCCCGCCGGATACATCTCGTCGACGGTCGGTGCGAAAACGAGCGACGCGCCCCGCGCCTCGAGGTTCCGCAGGTCGCCCTCTTCGTCGCGGGGGTAGCGCTCGAGGTCCTCGCCGGGCCCGAACTGCAGCGGGTTCACGAAGAGCGACACGACGGCGTGGGTCGCGAGTTCCCGCGCCCGGTCGACGAGGCGCAGGTGGCCTTCGTGCAGGAAGCCCATCGTGGGTACGAGCGCGATCGTGCCCTCGCCCCGGAGCGCCGTGAGCGCACGCGCCAGCTCGCCCCTTGTACGCGCGACCCGCATCGGTCAGCCGTCCGACGAGAAGCTGTGCTCGTCGTCGGGGTAGCGCCGCGTCCGCACCTCGTCGGCGTAGCGCCCGACGGCTTCGCTCGCGGCGCCCCAGAGGTCGGCGTAGCGCTTCAGAAAGCGCGGCTTGAAGCCCGGGTTCAGCCCGAGCAGGTCCGGCAGCACGAGCACCTGCCCGTCGCAGCCGGCCCCGGCGCCGATGCCGATGGTCGGAATCGTGAGCGCCCGGCTCACCGCGCCGGCGAGCTCGGCGGGAATCAGCTCGAGGACCACGCTGAACGCCCCGGCCCCTTCGAGTGCGCGCGCCTCGTCGGCGAGGCGCTCGGCGGCGCGCTCGTCCCGGGCCTGCACCCGGTAGCCCCCCAGCGCGTGTACGGACTGAGGCGTGAGGCCCAGATGGCCCATGACGGCGATGCCCGCGTCCACGAGCGCCGAGACCGTTCGCTGCATGCGCTCGCCGCCCCCCTCGAGCTTGACCGCCTGCGCGCCGGTCTCCTGGAGCACGCGGCCCGAGGCCCGCAGCGCGTCTTCGGGGGATACCTGGTACGAGAGGAACGGCATGTCGACGACGACGAACGCGTCCGGGGCACCCCGTCGGACCGCAGCCGCGTGCCGGATCATGTCGTCGAGCGTCACCGGCAGCGTGGAGGGGTGGCCGAGCACGACCTGCCCGAGCGAGTCGCCGACCAGGATCAGGTCGACCCCGGCCTCGTGCACGAGCCGCCCGAAGAGCGCGTCGTAGGCGGTCACGGCCACGATCGGCTCGCCGCCGGCCTTCATATCGAGGAAGCGCCGCACGGTGGGCGATGGGCGCTTGCCGCCGCCTTCGGTGGACACGGACGACCTCGCGAAACGAGGGATCGGGACTCGCGGAACGCCTGAAGGTAGTGCTCCGGCCTGTTACCTTCCACCCATGCCGATCGTCTGGGATTCGCTCCTCGTCGCGACCACCGCCGCGGCCCTCGACCACCGCCTCGCGAGGGCCCGCCTGCGCGCGGTGCACCTCGACTACGAGGCGCGCCGGCTCCGCCTCCACTTTCGCGAGGCCACCGTCGTCTTCCTGCTCCACCCCGACGAACTCGGCATGCGGGTCCTCGAGCCCACCGATCCCGGCTCCGAGGCCCGGCCCCTCGCGGCCACCCTGCGCGGCGTCGAAGCGCCCCCCGACGACCGCGTTCTCGTGTTCCACCTGAGGCGCGTGCGGGGCTCGCCCGCCGAGGCCGCGGTGGTGGTCGAGTTGATGGGCAACTACACGAACGCCGCCCTGGTCGAGGGACCGGAGCGCGTGATCCGGCACCTGCTCCGGGAGACGGGCGGCGCCCGGCCGCTCGCGGTGGGTCGAAGCTGGAGCGCGCCCCCTCCGACCCGCCGCGAGGGCGTCGAGAAGGACCCGGGGCCGGACCGGTGGCGCGCCGCGCTCGACGTGCCGCCCGAGTCACGCCGACGCGCGTTGCTCGGCGCCTTCGCCTGGACCTCGGGACTCAACGCCCCGGCGCTTCTGGCGCCCATCGACGGGCCCGACGGCCCCGAGGGCCCCGAGGGTCGCGATGGCTGGGCGCGCTCCTACGAGCGGTGGCGCGCCCTGCGGGTGCTGGCACGGGGCGAGGTGCCCCCAAGAGCCGTGGTCCTGGACGGGCGGCGGGGCGGGCAGCCCTATCCCTGCCCGCTCGAGGGCGTGGCGGGCGAGCCCGCGCCCGACCTTCTCGCGGCCTTCGAGGCGGCCGCCCTCGAGGGTCCCGCCCCCGGCGCGCTCCTGCTGCCCAGGGCGCTGGTGGCCGCCCTGTCCGAGCAGGTCGAACGGGCGCGGGCGCGGGTCGCGTCGCTCGAAGAGGAGGCCGCGGGTCTTCCCGACCCCGACGCCGTGCGCGCCACGGGCGACCTGTTGCTGGCGCGCTTCAAAGACGTGCCTCGCGGGGTCGACGAGGTGACGCTCACGGGCTTCGACGGCGCGCCGCTCGTGATCGCGCTCGACCCGACGGCGACGCCCGACGCCAACGCGCGCGCCTACTACGACCGAGCGGCCAGGGCCGAGCGCGCCGCCGAGCGGCTTCCGGGGCTGATCGGCGACGCGCGACAGCGGTGGCGCGAGCTCGACGGGCTGCTCGAGCGGGCCCGGGCGGGTGAGGCCGACGTCGACACCGTCGAGGCCGCGCTCCCGGCGCGCACCCCGTCCGCGGCGGGCGAGTCCGGAGGCGCGTCGCTGCCCTACCGCCGCTACCGCTCGTCCGGAGGGCTCGAGGTGCGGGTGGGGCGCGGCGCCCGGACGAACGACGACCTCACCTTCCACCACTCCGCCCCCGACGACATCTGGCTGCACGCGCGCCACGCCGCAGGCGCGCACGTCATTCTGCGGTGGCAGGGCGAGGGCAATCCGCCGGCGCGCGACCTCGCCGAGGCCGCGGTGCTCGCGGCGCTGGCCTCGAAGGCGCGCACGTCCGGCAGCGTGCCGGTCGACTGGACGCGGCGGAAGTACGTGCGAAAGCCCCGCAAGGCGCCTCCGGGCGCGGTGCTGCCCGACCGCGTGCAGACGCTCTTCGTCGAACCCGACCCCGCGCTCGAGGAACGCCTCAGGGTCGACTGAGCGGAAGCGGCGCGGTCAGCGGCCTGCGCCACCGTCCATCGCGCGGCGAAGCCCGCGTGTGAAGTCGCGCGCGCCCTCGATGCCGCTCTCGTCGAGCACCTGTACCAGCGCGCTCCCGACGACGACGCCGTCGGCGACCTTCGCGACCGCGGCGGCCTGCTCCGGGGTGCTGACCCCGAATCCCACCGCCACCGGCAGGCCCACGGCCTCGCGAAGCCTGGACACCTCGTCGGCGAGCTCGGGGCGGAGTTCGGCACGGGCTCCGGTCACCCCGGTGCGCGAGATGTAGTAGAGAAAGCCGGCGCCCCCTTCGGCCACGCGCCGGACCCGGTCGGGCGCGGTCGTGGGCGCCAGAAGGCGAATCAGGTCCAGCCCCGCGTCGCCCGCCGCGCGCTCCAGCTCGGGGTCGGCGCCGGCGGGCAGATCGGTCAGGAGCAGCCCGTCGGCGCCCGCCTCCCGGGCGTCGCGGCAGAACCGCGCCGCGCCGTAGCGCACGACCGGGTTCAGGTAGGTGAAGAGCACGACCGGCGTGTCGCGCCGCTCCCGGAACCGCCGGAGCATCTCGAGCACGCCCGCCACCGTGGTGCCCGCCTGGAGCGCCCGGAACGACGACGCCTGGATCGTCGGCCCGTCGGCCATCGGGTCGCTGAAGGGAATGCCCAGCTCGAGCACGTCCGCCCCGGCGTCGGCGAGCGCCTCCAGAAGCGGAACGGTGGTCTCGAGGTCCGGAAATCCGGCGGTCACGTAGAGCACGAGGGCGCGCTGGCCCTCGCGGGCGCGCTCGGCGAAGCGCCGGGCGATGCGGCTGGGTTCGGACATGGTCCTTCGGATCGAGGGTCGGGTGCCGCGAGGCCCCGTCAGGTGATGAAGTCCGCCACCCGGATCCCGTACTTCTGCGGGTCGGTGGTCTTCAGAATCATGCGCGCCTGGCCGTCGGGCGCGGTGTGCGGCTTGGACAGATCGAGGGGCATCGGCTCGGTCAGGGGCACGCCCATCGCGTCGGAGATGACCTTGACCACGGGCAGGTGCAGGAAGCGCGGGTCGGGATTCACCTCGGCCACCACCGCGAGCTCGAACGAGTCGAGAATCACCAGCGTGCCCACCGGAAAGATGCCCGTGGCGGTGATGAGCACCTTCACGAGCAGCTGGTCGTAGCCGCGCCGCGGATTCTCGCGCATCTCGCGAAGCACCTGGTCGGGCGGCCAGGGGCGGTACTGGTAGCTCCGGACCGAGGTGCCGGCGTCGAAGCCGTCGGCGACCGCGACGATGCGCGAGAAGAGCGTGGGCTCGCGGGCGCGCTTGTTCGTGGGATACCCGCTCAGGTCGAGCTTCATGTGGTGCTCGTAGGCCTGCAGCATCTGCCGGTACGGCACGTCGCTGAAGCCGGTCATCTTGAAGAGCAGGAACAGCCCCTCGGTCGGGTGCTGCTTGAGCACCGCCCACTCCTCGTCGGTGAGCCCGCCCGGCTTGTTGATGATCTCGCGGTCGATGCGCATCTTGCCGATGTCGTGGAAGAGCGCGCCGAGCCCGAGTTCGTAGAGCTGCAGGCGGTCGAGGCCGATGCGCTGCCCGATGATCAGGCTGAAGATGCAGACGTTGACGCAGTGCGTGAAGGTGTACTCGTCGAAGTCGCGCAGCGTCGTCATCGTGAGAATCGAGGGCTCGTTGTTGAGCACCTGGTCGACGATGTTCTGCACCGCCCGCTTGACCTTCCGCACGTTCACGGCCCTGCCGAGACGCACGTCTTCGAGCGCATCGCGCGCGACCTTGACGGTCTGCACGTAGGTGCGTTTGGCCGCCGCGAGCGCCTCTTCCTTCTCCTCCTCCGCGACTTCCTTCTCGGGCCGGGTCTCGATGTGGATGATCGGCGTGCGGTCCTTCCGCGCCAGAAACGCCCCGTAGGGGTCTTCATCGTCGTCGGGCTCGCGAACGAGCAGCGCCAGGAAGGGCGCCCACTCGTCCCGACCGATGCCCGGAAGCACGTCGATCGCACCGATGCCGTGGTCGAGGAGCGTACGGGCGAAGTTGCCGAAGGTCGCGAAGGTGCTGAGGTCGAGCCGGAGCCGCGTCTCGTTCAGGAAGAAGAAGTCGCCGACCACGCGCAGCTCCATGCCCTCGTCGCGCTGCACGACCTCGGTCACCCGCTGGTGCAACTCGTCGAGCGCCTGCTGCACCGCCGCGTTCTCGACCGGGTAGAGCTTGAGGGCCCGGAGCGCGCCGTAGAACGACGCCAGCAGCCGCCGACCCTGTTCCTGCACCGACGCGCTCACGCTTCACCCCCGCCACGGAGCGCGCGCCCGACCGCGCTCCGCACCACCGGGTCGTCCTCGTTCAGGGCCTCTTCGAGCGCCTGCCGAGCCGCGCCCGTGTTCACGCGCCCCAGCCCGAGCGCCGCGCACGCGCGAATTTCAGGGGATTCGCGTCTACCCAGGAATCCCCTTCCGTTGAGAAGCTTCGACAGGTAGCCGACCGCGGCCTCGCCGGCCACGGCCCCGTAACTCTCGAAGAACGCGATGCGCTCGCTCAGGTCGGCCTCTCGCAGTTCACGGCTCTGGAGAATGTCTTTCATGCGGGCGGCAGCCGGCCGGTACCCCAGCGTGCCGAGCGCGCGCACCGCGGCGATGCGAACGTCCCGCTCCGGATCGTCGAGCGCCCCTTCGAGCCCGCTCGCGACGGTCGAGGCGCGCAGCTCGACGGCGGCGTCGACAGCCGCGAGGCGGACCCCGGCGTCCGGGTGCCGGAAGAGCGACCCCAGCGCCGACGTGACCGCCTGGACCCGGAGCGCCGAAGCGAGCCGCGCCGCGCCCGCCACCACGACCGGGTCGTCGTGCGCGAGCAGGGCGGTGAGTTCGCGCAGGTGCCGTTCGGCGATGCCGCGCACGGCCTCGCGCAGTACGGGCTGGAGCTCGCGACGCTCGGTGAGCTCGGTGGCCCTGAGCAGGGGCGCCAGCGCGCCCGCGCGCAGGTGCTGGAGGAACGCGCCCAGCTCGCGCGGCGCGGGGGCGAGCGACCCGTCTTCGAGCGCGCGCACGAGCTCCTGCATCGTGGCGCTGCTGCTCAGCTCGTCGATCAGCGCCGTGAGCTCGGCGGCCCGCTCGGCGTCGAGCAGTCCACCGCGCACCTCGAGGTCGTGCAGCTCGCCCAGCAGGCCGCCGGCCGCCCGGAGCGCCCCGCGCGAGAGCATGGTCGGCAGGAGCGTGCCGAAGATCTCCAGCACCTCGCTCTGCCGGTCGGGGCGGCGGGCCTCTTCGAGCCGGTCGAGCAACGCCGCCAGAACGGCCCCCCGCACGTCTCGCTCCATCTCGCGGGTGATCTCGGTCCGGAGCTCCTCCATCTCGCGCGGGTCGAGCGCGTACAGCGTCGGATTGAAGTCGTCGCGATTGACCAGCTCGGGCGTCGGCGTGAGCGGGCTGCCGGCGGCGGCCGATTCCTCGTCGTCTTCGGCGAGCTCCTCGTCGAGAACGGTCTTGATCTCGACGGTGGTCGGCGGCTCGCCCGCCTCGGGAATCTCGACCCCTTCAGCGAGCAGGTCGACATAGAAGTACTTGACCTTCTCGAGCTCGGCCTCCCACAACAGCGTGAGCAGGTCGTCACCATCGGTCCTCGCCTGCCGCGCCTGCTGCAACACCGCGAGGAACCGCTCGAGCTCGCCCTCGACGCCCGGCAGGATCGTGAGTTCGCGTACGCCGTCCTTGTACATCAGGAAGGCCATCGACTCGCTGCGGCTCGCCGCCCGGTAGACCTCGAAGCCCTCGTAGACCAGCGCCTCTTCCTGGACGGCCACGGTCAACTCGTCGAGCTCGCCCCAGACCTGCTGGAAGGCCTCGCGCAGCGCCGAGACGAAGCGCTGGTAGACCGGATTGTTCTCGTCGTAGAGCTGGAACGCGCGCAGCGCCTTGCTGAACGTGATGAACAGCGCGCGGACCTCGTCGACCGGGTAGAGCCCCTCGTCATCGCCCGGTGACGCCTGGAGCGAAGCGGAATCGACGGTGGAATCGGTCACTTGGGTCCGGTTCTGCGTGAGCTCGTCAGAGGAGCCGCCCGCGGCCCTCGACCCGAGCCACGTGGGCGACGTCCTTGTCTCCCCGACCACTCAACGATACCACGATCGGGCCGCGTTCGCGAAAGCTACGTCCCTCGGCGAGGACCCAAGCCACGGCATGCGCGGTCTCGAGCGCGGGTATGATCCCCTCGAGGCGCGAGAGCCTGTGAAAGGCGTCCAGGGCCTGCTCGTCGGTCACCGAGACGTACCGACCGCGGCCGCTTTCCTTGAGAAACGCGTGCTCCGGCCCGACGCCCGGGTAGTCGAGCCCGGCCGAGACCGAGTGCGCGGGCGCGACCTGGCCGTCGTCGTCCTGGAGCAGGTAGCTCATGGCCCCGTGCAGGACGCCCGGGCGGCCGGCGGTGAGGGTCGCCGAATGGCGGCCGCTGGCCACGCCCTCGCCGGCGGCTTCGACGCCGATCAGCGCGACGCCGTCGTCACCCACGAACGCGTGGAAGATGCCCATCGCGTTGGAGCCGCCGCCCACGCACGCGACCACGGCCGCCGGCAGCCTTCCCTCGGCCTCGAGCACCTGGGCGCGGGCCTCGCGACCGATGACCGCCTGCAGGTCGCGCACCAGCCGAGGGAACGGGTCGGGGCCCACGACGGACCCGATCACGTAGTGCGTGTCGGCGACGTGGGTCACCCAGTCGCGAAGGGCTTCGTTCGTGGCGTCCTTGAGCGTGCGCGTGCCCGACGAAACCGGCACCACCTCGGCGCCGAGCAGCTCCATGCGGTACACGTTCAGCGCCTGCCGCTCGACGTCTTCGGCGCCCATGTAGACGACGCAGTCGAGGTCGAAGAGCGCGCACGCGGTCGCGGTCGCGACACCGTGCTGGCCCGCCCCCGTCTCCGCGATGATGCGGCGCTTGCCCATGCGACGTGCGAGCAGCACCTGCCCGATGGTGTTGTTGATCTTGTGCGCGCCGGTGTGATTCAGGTCTTCGCGCTTCAGATAGATCGGACCCGCCCCGGACGCCTCTTCGAGCCTGCGTGCGCGGTAGAGGGGGGTCGGGCGTCCGACGTAGCTCCGGAGCAGCCCGCCGAGCTCCGCCGCGTAGGCCGGGTCGTCACACGCGGCGCGCCACGCCGCCTCGAGCTCGTCGAGCGCCGCCATGAGGGTCTCGGGCACGTAGCGCCCCCCGAACGCACCGAATCGCCCCGACGCGGTCGCCGTCGACTGCTCCATCACTCGTCCTCTCTCTCTTGATCTCGGGCGTCGTCCGACGCGCCGTCGGCGGCCGCCCGCGCATTTCGTATGAAGGCCCGGACCCGTCCGGGGTCCTTGATGCCCGGCCGGATCTCGACGCCCGAACTCACATCGACGACGTCCGGACGGAGCCGCCGCACGACTTCGGCCACGTTCGAGGGCTGGAGCCCTCCGGCGGCCACGAACCGGAGCCCGGCCGGGAAT
>CBFGQV010000034.1:0-13761 GCA_965651045.1 uncultured bacterium | reverse complement strand
GTCAGTTGCCGCCACCCGCGCCGCCGGTGCCGGCGCCCGCCTGCAGCCGCCGCAGCACCTCGTCGGTCAGATCGAGGCTCTCGTCGGCGGCGATGATCGCGCCCGCCGCGACGTCGAAGATCAGATGGTAGCTGCCCTCGACCCGAATGTCTTCGATGACCCGCGTGATGCGGTCCATGACCGGCTGCACCAGCTCCTGGCGGCGCTGACCGGCCTGGGTCTCGAGCTGCGCCGCGCGCTGCTGCAACGTCTCGCGCCGCTGCAGAATGTCCTGCTCCCGCCGCTGCTTGGCGTCGGCGGAGAGCGTCATCGACTGCTGCTCGTACTGCTGGATCATCGCATCCAGCGAGTCGGCAGCCGGTTGGAGCTGGGCCCTGAGCCCCTGCATCTCGCGGTCGAACTGCTCGGCCGCTTCACGCGCGCCGGGGGCCTGTTCGAGAATCATCTGCGAGTTGATGTAGCCGACCTTGATCGGGCTCTGTGCCTCGGCCGGCACCACGTTGAAGCCGAAAGCGGCCACGAAAAGACATGCAATACGACGCATCAGTACCACTCTCCAATCGTCCTGTCCCGGATCAGGCAGCCCATCCGGACGTCAGAACCCGGGGCCCATGCGGAAGTGCAGCTGCCAACCCGGGACTGTCTTGTCAAATCCATACGCGTAATCGAGCCCAATAGGTCCGAAGGGCGTCACCAGCTGTAGGCCGACGCCCGCGCCCCGGAAGAGCTGAGAGGGGTCCATCTCGCCCGGACGGCGCCAGACGTTGCCCGCGTCGAAGAACCCCGAGACCGAAAGGTTGTTGTTGAGGCGCATGGCCAGCTCGGTCGTGAGCGTCAGGAACGCATTTCCGAGCCGGTCGATATCGCTGATGGTGCGCGAGTTCTCCGGAAAGTAGCCGCTCGGCGTGACCGACGTCTCGTCGTAGCCGCGCAGCGATTGCCCGAACTGTACGCCACCCATCCAGAACCGATCGAACGGGAAGTTCTCGGGGTTGCCGAAGATCGCGCCCGCCTTCACCGACGTGCCGAGCGCGAAGGTCACGCCCGGCGCCCCGCCGGCGCTGCCACCCACCTGCCCCACCGGAAGCCACCAGGTGGCGTCCCAGAGATGGCGGGTGAAATTGCCGTCGCCGCCGAGCAAACCGCCGTTGAACTCCACGTTCCAGCTCTGACGCGCCCCGGTCGTGGGAAAGATCGGGTGGTTCAGGGTGGTCCGCGTGAGGCCGAGCGAGAACTGGCTCTGCAGGCCCGGTTCCCGGCCGAAGAGCGAGGTGTCGTCGACACCCTCGCGCAGCCGGTACTTCGTGCGCGAGATCGCATAGCCGGCGAACATGCGGGTCCACCGCGCGCCCGGCACCGGGAAGCCGAGCCGGAGCGACGCCCCGATTCGGCGGCGCTCACCCGAGTTGAACGAGAAGTAGCGGTCGCGCGCGTTGAAGAGCGAAACCGTACCGCTCGTGCGCGTCTGGAAGAGCGACGGGTCCGAGTAGCTCACCGTGAAGTTGTTCACGTAGCGCCCGAAGTCCCAGCGCAGGTGCCCCTCCTTCGCCTGCCCGAAGAGGTTCGGCTGATCGTAGCCGATGAAGCCCGCGAGCCCGATGCCGCCGCCGACCGAGGTGCCGAAGTTGATGGCCCCGGTCTGGCGCTCTTCGACGTAGAAGATCACGTCGACCTCGCCCGTCTCGGGGTTCGGCAGAATGTCCGGGAACGGAAGCGGCGTCTCGAAGAAGCCGAGGGCGCTGATCGACTGATAGCTCTGGAGCACCCGGTCCTGGCTGTAGACGTCGCCCGGAAGCAGGGCGATGCGGTCCCGGATCACGCGCTCGTACGTGAAGTCGTTGCCCTCGATCGCGATGCGGCGGAGGAACGCCGGCTGCCCCTCCTCCACGTTGATACCCACCGAGACGGTCGGGCCTTCGCCCTCGGCCGGCGGCGGCCCCTTCTCGATGAAGGACTGCACGTTGGCGAAGATGTAGCCCTCGTTGTAGTACCGTTGCCGGATCTCGTCGACGGCCTGCTCGAATGCGACCTGATCGAAGACTCGCCCCAGGGCCTCTTCTTCGCGCACGCCCGAGCCCAGACCCAACGACGAGAGCAGCCCGCCCCGCTGGGGCAGGAAGAGCGGTTCCAGCACCTCGTCGCTCAGGTGCCGGTTCCCGTTGATCGCGAGCGCGGTCACCCGGTACTGGGGGCCCTCGTCGACGAGCACCTCGACGCGCGCCTTTCCGCTCTCCGGATCGACGATCAACGAGTCGGCGAGCACCTCGGCGTCGAGGTAGCCGCGCGAACGGTAGAGCTCGGGCACCGCCTCCAGCATGTCGGCTTCGAAGCGGTCCTGGTCGAACGACCCGCCCTGGAACCACCAGAATCCCTCGGGCCGAGTCGACATCGCGCCGACGATCTCGTCGGTAGGCACGCGTTCGTTGCCCTGCACCACCACCTCCGCCACGGTGACGCGGTTCCCTTCCTCGA
Organism: uncultured bacterium; assembly: GCA_965651045.1. Classification (GTDB taxonomy): domain Bacteria; phylum Gemmatimonadota; class Gemmatimonadetes; order Longimicrobiales; family Gaopeijiaceae; genus Gaopeijia. The sequence continues at coordinate 11,289 of CBFGQV010000034.1, read as the reverse complement.
CCTCGACCACGAGGTCGACCACGTTGGGCAGCCCTTCGACGGGCTCCAGCCGGTCGTCGATGCGCGCGAAGGGGATTCCCTCTTCGGCCAACTCGCGCCGGATCAACGCCTTGCCCCGGATCACCTGCTGCGGCTGGTAGGGGGCGCCTTCGCGCACCCCCGCCGAGTCCTGGAGCAGGTCGGGATCGGCGCGCTGGAGGCCGGTCACCTGGATGCGTCGGATCAGGGGCTGCTCGACCACCGCGATGCGGATCACCGCGGCCGGGCCGCCCGGCACGACGTCCTCGGCGTAGAGGCGGAGGTCCGAAAACTGGGTCGTCGCCCAGAGCGCCTTCTCGGTCGCCTGGACCTCGGTGGCCCCGATCGTGTCGCCGACCGCGAAGGTCACGTACCCGAGAATCGTCTCGGTGGCGACACGCTGGTTGCCCTCGATCGCGATCGAGTCGACCACGATGCGCTCGGCCTGCTGGCCCGCGAGTTCGAGGGGCGGCCCGCCGACGGCGAGGAACGCGAGGAAGGCCGCAGCGTGGACCGCGGCCTTCCGGAATCGGGAGGGAATCTCGTTCAGCGTCACGGCACCCGTCAGGTCTTGGGCGAGGGTGATCCGGCGCGCAGGGTCAGGTGCTCCCCGTCCTCATCCACGCCCACTTCGATTTCGTCACCGCTCGAAAACTCGGCGACCAGGATCTTCTCCGACAGCGGATCTTCGAGATAGCGCTGGATCGCGCGCTTGAGCGGACGCGCTCCGAACTTCTCGTCGTACCCGCGGTCGACCAGGAACGTCACCGCGTCGTCGGTCAGGCGAATCGTCATGCCCTCCTCGCCGAGGCGAGCCTGCACGTCTTCGAGCAGAATATGGACGATCTCGCCGATCTGCGCCTTCGACAGCGGGTGGAAGACGATGATGTCGTCGACCCGGTTCAGGAACTCGGGGTTGAAGGCCCGCTCGATCTCGTCGCGGACCTTGTCCTTCATGACCTCGTAGCTCGTCTTCACGTCTGCGGACTGGAAGCCGAGCCCTCCGCCCTTGCTGATGTCGCGGGCCCCGAGGTTCGACGTCATGATCAGGACCGTGTTCTTGAAGTCGATCACACGGCCGTAGTTGTCCGTGAGGTGCCCTTCGTCGAGCACCTGAAGCAGAATGTTGAAGACGTCGGGGTGCGCCTTTTCGATCTCGTCGAGCAGCACCACCGAGTAGGGCCGGCGACGCACGGCCTTGGTCAGCGCCCCGGAGTCTTCGTAGCCGACGTAGCCCGGAGGCGCACCGATCAGCCTCGACACGGAGAACTTCTCCATGTACTCGCTCATGTCGACGCGAATCAGGGCGTCGCGGTCGGCGAACAGGAACTCGGCGAGCGCCCTCGCGAGCTCGGTCTTACCGACGCCGGTGGGGCCCGAGAAGATGAACGACCCGATCGGGCGGCGTGGGTCCTTGAGGCCCGCGCGGCTCCGGCGAATGGCCCGGCTGATCGCGGCGATCGCGTCGTCCTGGCCGACGACCCGCTGGTGCAGCTCGTCTTCCATGTGTACGAGCCGCTCGGTCTCGGCCGCCTGGATGCGCGTCACCGGAATGCCCGTCCAGCGGCTCACGATGAAGGCCACGTCTTCGGTCGAAATCTCCGGACGGTGCCGCTTGCGCTCTTCCTCCCACTCCTCCTGCTGCAGCTTGATCTGGTGCAGGAGCTCCCGCTCGTCGTCGCGGAGCTCGGCGGCGCGCTCGAAGTCCTGATCGCGAATCGCCGCCTCCTTCTTCTCGCCGATGTCGGCGAGATCGTCTTTGAGTTCCTCGACCTCGGGCGGCGGCACCTGGGCCGCGATCCGCGCCCTTGCACCGGCCTCGTCGATGACGTCGATGGCCTTGTCGGGCAGGAACCGGTCGGTGATGTAGCGCTCGGAGAGACGCGCCGCCTGTTCGAGCGAGGCGTCGGGAATCGTCACCCGGTGGTGCTCCTCGTAGTGGCCCCGGAGCCCGCGCAGAATCTCGACCGTCTCGTCGACGGCCGGCGGATCGACGATGACCGGCTGGAACCGCCGCTCGAGCGCGCCGTCCTTCTCGATGTACTTGCGGTACTCGTTCAGGGTCGAGGCGCCGATGCACTGCAGCTCGCCCCGGGCGAGGGCGGGCTTGAGCATGTTGGACGCGTCGATCGCACCTTCGGCCGCGCCGGCCCCGACCAGGGTGTGCAGCTCGTCGATGAACAGCACCACGTTGTGGTTCTGCTGGATCTCGTTCATGACGGCCTTGAGCCGCTCCTCGAACTGCCCGCGGTACTTGGTGCCGGCGATCACGGCGGCCATGTCGAGCGCGAGCACGCGATGGTCTTTCAGGGCTTCGGTCACCTCACCCTTCGAGATGAGCTGCGCGAGCCCTTCGACGATCGCGGTCTTGCCCACGCCCGGCTCGCCGATCAACACCGGGTTGTTCTTCTTGCGCCGGCACAGGATCTCGATCACCCGCTCGATCTCGCTGGCGCGGCCGATGGTCGGGTCGAGCTTGCCTTGGCGGGCGAGGTCGGTCAGGTCACGGCAGAAATGGTCGAGCGCGGGCGTCTTGGACTTCTTCTCGCCCTTGCCGCCCCCACCCGAGCCGGACTTCTCACCACCGCCGCCCCCGCCGATGCCAGCGGGCTCGGAGGGCGAGACATCGGAGCCGAGCACCTTGAGCGTCTCGGCGCGCGCTTCTTCGAGCGTAACGCCGAGCGAGTTGAGCACCTGCGCGGCGATGCCCTTCTCTTCGCGAAGCAGCCCGAGCAGGAGGTGCTCGGTGCCCACGTAGGAATGCGTGAACTCGCGGGCCTCGGCCATCGCGAACTCGAGCACCTTCTTGGCGCGCGACGTATAGGGCAGTTCGCCGAGCGCGATCGTCGCCTTGCCCTTGCGAACGGACTCTTCGACGCGCTCGTGAATCTGGTCGAGGTCGACGTTGAGGTTGGTCAGCACGGCGGCGGCCACGCCCTCGCCCTCGCGGATCAGCCCGAGCAGAATGTGCTCGGTGCCCACATAGTCGTGCTGCAGGCGAATGGCCTCTTCTCGGGCCATCGCCAGGACCTTACGAACCCGGTCGGTGAAGTTGTAGTTCATCTGGTGTTCCTGCGGGCCCCGAGCGCGGGCTCACGAACGGCTGGGCGGACGGTCACCGGAAGAATCCCGGGCGTCCGGAGAGACATCGCCTTCCGAAGCCAGAACCCGCCGAACGAAGGTCGCGCGGTGGGCATCACTCTCTGCCGCGGAGAGGTCTCGGCCCGCTGCCTGCTCGAGGTGCGCGGGCTGAGTAAAAATCATCAATTTGTTGAGCGTATATACACGGAGTTCTGGCAGAAGTTTCAGGCTCACACCGAGCCTCACACCGCTCAGGAGATTCATCAATTCTTCGAAGGAAAGGCTCCGGGCGAAGCGCAGAAGTCCGTACGCTCTCCAGATCTTGTCTTCGGTCACCCCGCGTGCGTCGCGGAGCAGCACCTGGCGGGCATCCATCTCGTGTTGAATGACCTTCCGGACCACCCGATCGAGCTGATCGACCAGGTCCTCTTCGCTCTTCCCGAGGGTGGTCTGGTTCGACACCTGGAAGAAGTTGCCCACCACTTCGGAGCCTTCGCCGTAGAGCCCCCGGAAGGTGAGCCCCACCTGCCCGAGCGCGTGCAGGACGCGCGAGATTTCCTTCGTGAGCACGAGCCCCGGCAGGTGCATGAGCACCGACGCCCGGAGCCCGGTGCCGACGTTGGTCGGGCAGCTCGTCAGGTAGCCGAACTCGTGATGGAATGCGAAGGGCAGCTCGCGCCCGAGCTCGTCGTCCAGGCGGTCCACGGTGCCCCAGGCCTCCTGGAGCCGGAGCCCCGACAGGAGCGCCTGCAGGCGAAGGTGGTCCTCTTCATTGACGAGCAGCGAAAGCGGCGCTCCGGCCGAGAGCACGACCGCCGTACCGCGCGCCGGGCCCTCGTCGGCGAGCATGTCACGCGTGAGCACCCGTCGCTCGAGCAGTACACGGCGGCTGCGCGAGTCGAGCTCGGGCAACGAGACGAGCGAGGGGGTGCCGAGGGATTCCACGCGGCCGAGATGCCCCCGGACCTGCCCGAGCACGGCCTCGCGGTCGTTCACCCGCGCGCGCGGCCCGAAGGCGTGTCCCTGCAGGTTGCGGGCGAGGCGCACGCGCGTGCTCAGCACGATGTCCGGAAAGTCCCCGCTGGCGTCGAGCCAGGCGAGGCCGAAATCCGAGGTCGCGGTGAGGTCGTTCACGGGGTGGCACCCTCGCGCTCGAGCGCGCGAATCTCGTCACGCAGATCTGCGGCGCGTTCGAAGTCTTCGCCCTCGACCGCGCGCTGCAGGCGTCGCCGCAGGCCTTCGAGGCGCTTCTGCAGCTCCGAGGCCGTAGGATCAGGGGGCAGGTACACCTTGCCGACGTGCTGGGTGCTGCCGTGCACCCGACGGAGCAGGCCCCGGAGCTGTTGGTCGAACGTCGAGTAGCACTGGGGGCATCCGAGGCGGCCCGCCTCGCGGAAACCCGAAAAGGTGAGACCGCAGAAGGGGCACACCTCGCCCTCGTCGCCGCCCGAACCGCGCCCCGGCGTCTCGCCGCCCATCTGGGCCAGAAAGTCGGCGAGAGGGAATCCCACCGGCTCGTCGCCCGTCTCGAGCCCGCGTTCGGCGGCGCACGCCTCGCACAGGTGCGAGGTCGTCATCTCGTTGTTCTCGATCTGGGTGAGATGGATCACCGCTTCGTGTTCGCCGCAGCTCTCGCACTTCATGGGTTCCGGCCCTCCTGGAGCACACCGTCTTCGAGCCGTAGTACGCGGTCCGCCCGACCCGCCAACTCGAGGTTGTGGGTCACCAGTACCATCGAGAGGTTCCGCTCGGCGCGCACGTCGAAGAGCACGTCGTGCAGCTGTTGGCTCGTGTGGTGGTCGAGGTTGCCCGAGGGCTCGTCGGCCAGAAGGACCAGCGGTTCGTTGGCCAGGGCGCGCGCCACCGCAACCCGCTGCTGCTCACCGCCCGACAGTTCGTACGGCTTGTGCTCCCGCCGCTCGGCCAGCCCCACCGCCTCGAGAAGCACGCCCGCCCGCTCGCGCGCCTCCGCGCGGTCGGCGCCCCCGATCAGGCTCGGCATCATGACGTTCTCGAGCGCCGTGAACTCACGGAGCAGGTGGTGGAACTGGAAAACGAAACCGATGTGTCGGTTCCGGACCGCGGCGAGTTCCTCGTCGCCGAGCCCGGACACGGGGCGGCCACCCACGAGGACCTCGCCCTCGCTCGGCCGGTCGAGCGCACCGAGCAGGTGCAGGAAGGTCGACTTGCCCGCGCCGCTGGCGCCGATCACGGCGACGACCTCGCCCGTTCCGACGCGCAGATCTACCCCCCGCAGCACATGGAGTTCTTGGTCGCCCACGCCGCTGTAGCGCTTGTGCACGCCGACGGCCTCGAGCGAGGCGGGGGGCCGCTTCACGGACGGCTCAGTCATGGCGAATCGCCTCGACCGGCTGCAGGCGGGCGGCCTGAAGCGCCGGGTAGATGGTGGCGACGAACGCCACCACCACGCTCGCGCCGACGATCGTCAGGACGTCGGTGAGCCGGAGCGAGACCGGCAGCCGGTCGACGAAGTAGACCTCGGGCGGAATCCGGATGATCTCGTAGCGGTCGATCAGGAAACAGAGCACCACGCCGAGCAGGGTGCCGAGCACCGTGCCCACGATGCCGATCCACGCGCCCTGCAACACGAACACCCGCAAGATGCCCCGGTCGGTCATGCCCATCGACTTCAAGATGCCGATCTCGCGGGTGCGGTCGGCCACGACCATGACCAGCGTGCTCACGATGTTGAAGGCGGCGACCAGGACGATCAGAAAGAGAATCAGCCCCATCGCCAGCTTCTCCAGCTTGAGCGCGCTGAAGAGGGCCTGGTTGGTGGTCACCCAGCTCTGCACTGCGTAGCGGGAACCGAGGCGATCCTGGAGGCCGCGCGCCATCGCCTCGGCCTGGTCCGGCTCGACGACCTGGGCCCCGATGCCGCTCACGGCGTCGGCCTCGGCCAGCCCCAGCAGGTCCTGCGCCCGGTCGAGCGGCGTGTAGACGTTCCGTGAGTCGTAGTCGTACATGCCGGTCGTGAAGGTGCCGGTGACCTCGAACGCCCGCAGCGCCGGGGCGACGCCACCGAACACCGTCACCTGCGTGTTCTCGAACGCGATGACGGTCAGCGTGTCGCCCACCAGAATCGACATGCGGTCGGCGAGGCCGCTCCCGACCAGGAGCGGCGGCAGCCCCGAGGGCGGCGTGCTCAGGTCGTAGATGCCGTCTCGAATGCGTTCCTCGAGCAACGTGCCGCCCGCCGCTGCCGAATCGGTCGAGACCCCGTAGAGGTCGGCCGAGAGGGCGTACTCGCCGCGACGAATGGCGACCTGAGAATAGATGAACGGCGCGGCCGCGGTGACGCCGTCGGTCGCCCGCACCGAATCCATCACGGGTTGCCAGTCGCGCATGCGGAGCGCCGTGCCGTGCTCCAGCACCATGAGATGGGCGTTGGCCGAGAGGATCTTGGCGCGCAGGTCTTCCTGCATGCCGGTCATCACCCCGATCACCACGATCAGCGCCGTCACCCCGACGGTCACGCCCCCGAGCGCGATCCAGGTGATGAACGACAGCAGCCGTCCGCCCCGCCTGGCGGAGAGGTAACGGCGGGCGATGAACCAGTCGAGCTTCATGGCGCCGATCCGTCGTCGGACCGGAGCACCGGAAAGAGAATCACGTCACGGATCGAGGACTGGTCGGTAAGCAGCATCGTGAGCCGGTCGATGCCCATGCCGAGCCCTCCGGTCGGGGGCATGCCATACTCGAGCGCGCGCAGATAGTCCTCGTCGACCTGATGCGCCTCATCGTCGCCCCCCGCCCGCAGCCCGGCCTGGTCTTCGAAGCGCCTGCGCTGGTCGAGCGGGTCGTTGAGCTCCGAGAAGGCGTTGCAGATCTCGGTGCCGTGCACGTACAGCTCGAAGCGCTCGACCACCCCCGGGTCGGTGCGGTGCGGCTTGGCGAGCGGGCTGAGCTCGATCGGGTGATCGATGACGAAGGTCGGCTGGACGAGCGACGGCTCGACCAGCGCGCCGAAGAGCTTGTCGAGCAGCTTGCCGCGGCCGGCCCCCGCGAGCTCCGGCACGCGGAGCGCTTCGGCGCGCTTCCGAAGCTCGGCATCGTCGAGCGAGCGCGGGTCGGCGCCGAGCGCGTCGCCCAGCGCGTCGAGAAAGCCCACCCGCGCGAAGGGCGGCTCGAACCGTACCTCGGTGCCCTGATAGGTGATCGTGTTCGAGCCGGTGACGGCCCGCACCACCTGTACCAACATGCGCTCCGTGAAGTCCATGAGCTCGTGGTAGTCCGCGTAGGCGCGGTAGAACTCGAGCATCGTGAACTCGGGATTGTGGAACCGGCTGAGCCCTTCGTTCCGGAAGTCCTTCGCGATCTCGTAGACGGCCTCGAACCCCCCGACAATGAGGCGCTTCAGGTAGAGCTCGTCGGCGATGCGCAGGTACATCTCGCGGTCGAGCGCATGGTGCCGGGTCACGAAGGGCCGCGCGACGGCGCCGCCGTAGAGCGGCTGGAGCGCGGGGGTCTCGACCTCGAGGTAGCCCGCGTCGTCGAGGAAGCGCCGCAGCTCGGTGATCAGGCGCGCCCGCGCGCGGAACACCTCGCGAACCTCCGGATGCACCGCGAGGTCGGCGTAGCGCTGGCGGTAGCGCGCCTCGGTGTCGGCGAAGCCCGAGTGCACGACGCGCTCGCCCGTCTCGGGGTCGACCTCGACCTTACCGAGCGGGAGTGGCCGGAGCGACTTGGTGAGCAGCGTCCACCCGTCGGCGCGCACCGTGACCTCGCCGGTGCGGGTGCGGAAGAGCGCACCTTCGACCCCGACCCAATCGCCGAGGTCGAGGTATTCGAGGCGCCGGAAGTCGTCGTCGCCGAGCACGTCTTTCCGGAAGTAGAGCTGTATGCGCCCCGCCCCGTCCTCGACGTGCGCGAAGGCGCTCTTGCCGTGCCCGCGCCACGCGACGATACGCCCGGCGACGCGAACCGACGGTCCGTATCCGTCGTCCGGCAGTCCGTCCGACGCCTCGGTGGCTTCAAACAGCTCGAGGGCCTCGCTCGATGTGTGCGAGCGCGCGTAGTGGTAGGCGAACGGCTCCACCCCCTCGCTCCGGAGCTGATCGAGCTTCTCGCGCCTCGCCCTCAGAACCTGGTTGAGATCGTCGGTCATGCCGCCGTCGTCGCTCCGAACTGCTTCAGGTAGGCTTCGATGAAGGGGTCGAGCTCGCCGTTCATGACGGCGTGCACATCGGACTCCTTCAACTCGGTGCGATGGTCGTTGACCATCGTGTAGGGCTGGAACACGTAGGAGCGGATCTGGTGCCCCCAGGCGATGTCGGTCTTGGTCGCTTCGAGGGCCGCCTTCTCCTTCTCGCGCTCCTCGACCTCACGCTGGTAGAGCGCCGCCTTCAGCATCTTCATCGCGGTCGCGCGGTTCTTGTGCTGCGATCGCTCCTGCTGGCACGACACCACGATGCCCGTCGGTTCGTGGGTGATGCGAATGGCCGAGTCCGTCTTGTTGACGTGCTGGCCACCGGCGCCCGAGGCGCGGAAGGTGTCGATCCGGAGATCCCCCTCGTCGATCTCGATCTCGATCTCGTCGTCGACGAGCGGATACACGAAGACGCTCGCGAACGACGTGTGCCGGCGCGCCTGTGCGTCGAAGGGCGAGATGCGGACCAGCCGGTGCACGCCCTTCTCGGCGCGCAGGTAGCCGTATGCGTACTCGCCCTTGATCTCGAGGGTGGCGCCCTTGATGCCCGCCTCTTCGCCGGGCTGGAGGTCCAGGACCGACACCGTGAAGCCGTGGCCCTCGGCCCAACGGGTGTACATGCGGGTGAGCATCTCGGCCCAGTCCTGAGACTCGGTTCCCCCCGCTCCAGGCTGGATGGTGAGAATCGCGTCGCGCACGTCGTCTTCGCCCTGCAGCATCGTGCGCAGTTCGAGATCGTCGAGCTGCTTCTCGAGCTGGTCCAGCTCGCGGGCCCACTCGGCCTCCATCTCCGCGTCGGAGTCCGACTCGAGCAGGTCGGCGAGCTCTCGAAGCGTGGTCACCTTGTCACGGCTCGAGGTCCAGGGCTCGATCCAGCCCTTGAGCCGGTTCGCTTCGGCGATCACCTCACGGGCGCGGTCCTGCCTGTCCCAGAACCCGGGCTCCGCCATGCTCGCTTCGAGCTGCTCGAGGCGAGGTGTACGGTGATCGATGTCAAAGATACCCCCTGAGTTCGGAGACGCGTGCTTCGGCCTCGCTCAGGCGTTCCAGCTTCTCGGCGTTCATGGCTCGACGGACATGGGGAACCAGCATGAAAAAAGGGCCGCCCGCCGCACGGACGGCCCCCGATATCGTCAGAACGAAATATACCGGTGCCTGGGGATCCCCTCAACCGACGAAGCACCGGGTCCGGCGCCCGTGGAACGGGTGTTCAGAAGACGTCGCGACCCCGCGCGAGCAGATCGTTGAGCGCCTCGGTCCAGTATCGGGTCTCACGCGCCATCTCGCTCCCGACCTGTTCCACGTACTCGTTCCAGGACTTGCGGATCTCCTCGTCGAAGTCCTCGGCGAGGGTGTCGTTCTCGAGCGCCTTCAGGTAGCGCTCCGGATTGTATGTGATGATGTCGGACACCAGCACGCGAGCCAGGCGCTTGGCCTTGTCGTGGGGATCGCGCCGGCCGAACTGGAAGCTCTGTGGCAGCGGGGCGGCGTCCTGCGGCGGCACCTCGGCTGGCGGCGCTTCGGGCGCAGGCGGCGCTTCGGGCACGGGTGGTGCCTCGGCGGCCGGCGGCGGCTCGACCGCCCACGACGCGTCGAGCGGGTCGGCGACGACCTCGCGTGCGAGTTCCTCGTCCGCCTCGACATCGAGGGCTTCGGGGTCGAACGCGTCGGGCTCGCCGACCTCGGCGACCTCGGCGGACTCCGAGACCTCGCCGACCTCGGCGACCTCGGCGGACTCCGAGACCTCACCGACCTCTTCGACCTCCTCGTACACCGCCGGGAAGGTCGTCTCGAACTCGGCGCCGGGCGCCGCCTCGTCTTCGACCTGGTCGACCTCATCGACCTCGTCACGGACCCCCGACCAGGGCTCGGGACGCTCGTCCGGATCGGGCCCGGCCTCGGGAAAGGCCGCATCACCCAGCCTGTCGGCGGTCGACAGCGCGACCGCGGCCTCGGCCACGCCGTCGACATCGGCATCGGTCGTCCGGGGACGCTCGACCGGGAAGATCCCGCCGCATACGCTGCACCGGGCGCGGACGCCACCCTGGGGCACCTTCGCCGGGTCGACGGGGAACTCGGTCTCGCACGACGGGCAGGTGACGGTGAAGATGCTCATGGGTCCTTCGCCTGGGGTGTCGGTGTCCGGATCAGGGGCGATGCAACGAGATGATTCGCTCCGCACGCGGATCACGCCGCGCGGGGCCCTCGGTTCCGTGCCGCCGGTCGACCACATACTTCGAGCCGGGCAGCGACTTCGCGTAGCCCTTCATCTCGGCCGCGAGCTCGCTCACCTGCCCCGTGTGCGTGAACGGGTGCAACTGGTTGGTCACGACGCCGATCGACAGGGTCATGAGCGGCACGCGGTGCACGTTACCGCGACGGTCCTTGCCGAGAAAGTACCCGGCGCGGCGATCCTCTTCGGTATACTGATAGGGGATCAGCTCGTCGAACAACTCCACCACCTCGTCGCAGCACGGCTCGAGCACGTCGATATCGACGTTGAAGATGAAGTCGTCGCCACCGATGTGCCCGACGAAGCCGCTCGGCGCGTGCGCCCGGACGACATCGCGCAGGATTCGCGAAAGAAGAAGGATCACCCGGTCGCCCGAGTTGTAGCCGTAGCGGTCGTTGAACTCCTTGAAGTGATCCAGGTCCGCGTAGCACACGGCGAACGGCCGGCCCGATTCGATGCGCTCGTGCATGTCGCGCTCGATCTGGACCGTGCCCGGCAGACGCGTGGTCGGATGCACCGACACGTCGCGGGCCGCGCGGCGGAGCACGAGATCCATGCGCAGCGACCATTCCCGCTCCGCGATGCCGTCTTCCAGGACCTCGTCGGCGCCGGCGGCCAGGGCGTCGCCTCCGAGCTCGCGCTCGTCGGGGGGCACCACGACCACGATCGGCACGATCGCCGTGAACGAGTCCGCCTTGAGCTCACGCACGAGGGCGAGCACCTCTCCCGCGTGTGGGGCCGCGTCGAGGACCAGGCACGCCGGAAAGGCCCGGTTCATCAGCGCCCG